>CAZIEL010000082.1:0-2986 GCA_964538165.1 uncultured archaeon
AGAACTTCTCTTTCTACTGTTGCTACTTCAAGAAAGTATTTTGAGAGACTTTATGAATCAACAATTAAAGAAGTTGCTGCGTTTAGTAGAGTTCAATTAACTTCTGAAGATATGTCTTCTCTTGCAAAAGTTGTTGCGCGTTATACTGTAGGTTATGGTATTTTAGAAATTTTATTAAATGATAGAAAAATTACGGATGTTTATATTGATTCTCCAATTGGTTCAAGACCAATTTATGTTGTTCACTCTGATTATGGTCAGTGTCAAACAAATGTTACTTTTACTGAGAATGAAGCTAATTCTTTAATTTCTAAATTAAGAGCAATGAGTGCTCGTCCATTTGATGAAGCTCACCCCGTTTTGGATTTTGATTTGCCTGATCTAGAAACCCGTGTTGCTGTAATTGGTCCACCGCTTTCTCCAAATAGTTATGGCTTTGCATTCAGACTTCACAAGATGACTCCTTGGACGCTTGAACAATTTATTGACAATAATTATGTTAATCCTCTCGCCGCAGGAATGCTTTCTTTTTTCATTGATATGCAATCAACTACACTTATTGCGGGTTCAAGAGGTTCAGGAAAAACTTCTTTACTCCAAGCGGTTATGCTTGAGATTCCTCAAAATTCAAGAATAATTGTTCAGGAAGATACTTTAGAATTACCAGTTCCTTACATGAAAGACATTGGTTTTAATATTCAAAGAATGAAAACGCGTTCTCCGATTAGTGTTTCTAAAACCGAGACAGAAGTTGATCCTGCTGAAGCACTAAGAACTGCTCTTCGTTTAGGTGATTCTGCATTAATTTTAGGAGAAGTTAGAAGTAAAGAAGCTAAAGTTCTTTATGAAGCAATGCGTGTTGGTGCTGCTGGTAACGTAGTACTAGGAACAATTCACGCAGATAGTGCTTATTCTGTTTGGGATAGAGTTGTTAATGATTTAGGTGTTCCAACTACTTCATTTAAAGCAACTGATCTTGTTGTTGTTGCTCGCCCTATTAGATTTAAGGGAAGTTTAAAGAAGGTTAGAAGAGTTGTTGAGATTACTGAAATCAAAAAACACTGGAATAATGATCCTTCAACTGAAGGCGGGCTCTTGGATTTAATGAAATATGATGCGGCAAAAGATACTCTTGAATTAATGGAAGATAATCTCAAAGAAAGTGAATTATTCCAAAAGATTCAGAAAACTTCCGGATTAAGTGTTAATGATATTTGGGCCGAAATTAGGCTTAGAGGAAACGCTAAATTATTTTTAGTTGAACAAAAAAATTTGCTTTCACTTCCTTCTCTTCTTGAAGCAGAACACACTTCTCTTGCTACAAATAAATTGTTTTTAATGAAGGAAAACATGATTGAAGAAGAAGGCAAAGCTAATTACAATCAACTCTTGGGGCAATGGAAAAATTGGGTAACAACTTCTTTAATTCCTAGACTTCAAAAAGCTGCAGCGGCCCCAAAGAAAGTTGAAGAATAAATTTAGCATAAAAAAAATGTTTTTATAATCTTAAAACATTTTCTAAGTTATTTTTGAATGTATTACTGAGGGAGTTTTGGTTTTTTTGCATTTTTAATTGCTCTTAATTTGTTCACGTGTCCTTTTATTAAAAGTCCTCTATTAGTATTAATCGAATCAGAATGCGCTTCAATACTCCTTCTTAACTCGCTTTCTCTGCCCCTTGCATATTTAATCAATCCTCTATTTCTTAGTCTCTTAATTGGGCCTTCTGCTCGCATTTGACCAAGTCTTCTTTCAACTGCATTAAGTTGAACTCTTGCTTCCCTTGCTCTTTTTGTTGAAGAAGTTATTGATTGATGAAGTGGCCTAACTTCAGTAGTAACTAAATAATCTCTATACCCTGCTCTTTCTCCGCCAAATCTCACTTTTTCTTTTCCAGTGGCTTCATTCAAACTATGTGCATTTCCATAAGGTGGCTTATAGTAGCCATTTGTCCCAACAGTATTTTGTCTTCGTAAATTTCTTACATCAGCTTGATATTGGGCCGCATTTTCTGATTGATACTGTGAGTTTGCAGTTGTTCTAAGTGGAAGACCCATTCTTTTTGCCAAAGCTTTTGTTCTCACTAATTTTTTTTGTTTTCTTGGCAAATACCCTCTCACAAAATCACCAAATATATTGTGCTTTCGAAGTTTAAAAACAAGTATGCAAGCTCAAAGAAAATAAGCTATAATAATTAATATTTTTAAAACACAAAAAAACTAAAATGTGTCCAACAAATTGAGCTTGGTTAACAGAATTATCTTAGTCTTACTGTTTCAAGATTTCTTATTGCGCTTGAAGAGATTCCAAATTTTGCTGCACAGAATTTAGAAAATTCTACAGCTCGCATTGGGTCTCCGTGATTTACTAGTATTTTTTTTGGCTTTGGTTTTAGTGAAGCCACATAGTTTACTAGTTGATTAAAGTCAGCGTGTCCACTAAATCCGTCAATTGTTTCTATTCTCATTTTTACTTCTATTTTTCTTGTTTTTCCATTATCAGATATGGGGAATGTTTTTAGTCCTTGTTGGATTTTTCTTCCAAAAGTCCCTTCAGCCAAATACCCAACAAATACCAAAGTATTACTTGGGTTTTCAGCCATTTTGTAAAAGTAATCCATTACTGGCCCGCCACTCATCATTCCGCTTGTGGTTAATATTACAGCTCCACTGCCAGAACAAATTTTATCTCTATCTTCTCTTTTTGATTCGTTAAATATTTCTGAATCAAATGGCGAATCGTTTGTTAATATTCTTTTTTCTAAACTTTGTCTTAAATATTCAGGGTATGCCGTATGTATTGCACTTGCTTCTCTTACCATTCCATCAACATATATTTTGTTTTTTTCATTTAGTAATCCCTTTTTGTAAGCATCTTCAATCACCATACACAATTCTTGTCCTCTTCCAACCCCAAATACTGGGATTAATACATTCCCACCAAATTGAGTGGTTTCTTGAATTATTTCTAAGAGTTTTTGTTCAGC
>CAZIEL010000082.1:3086-4858 GCA_964538165.1 uncultured archaeon
GGTAAAAGTCCAGTGTGATCAGTGTGAGCGTGACTAATTACTATTGCATCAATTTCACTTAGCGGATATCCCAAAGAATCAATATAAGGGTAAGGATCATCCATACTATGGTTTAATCCAGCATCCATTAGTATCTTTGATGTTTCTGTTTCAAGTAGCATACAACTTCTTCCAACTTCTCTAAATCCTCCAAGCGCAGTGAATCGAATCCACTGTCTTTTTGTTTCTGGTTTTTCTGCATAAATTTCTTCAGCAGTTTTTAGCAAGAACTTTTTTCGTTCATCCGCATATTTGAATAAGTGTTTTCGTATTCCATTTAATATTTCTGATTTTGATATTGGTGCTCTCAAAATTCTTGGGGTCCATCCTGTTTCAAGAATTATTCTTTTTGATAACTCTCCCCCTTTTCCAATAACAAGCCCTTTTTTCACTGCTTCAATAACTACTTCCGAAAAAGGTTCTTCAAAATAAATTTCCTTAACTTCAGCTTCTTTTGGAATCATTTCCATTATTTTTTTTCTTGCTTCTTCAGGATTTGAAAGCAATGATTTGTCAGTTCTAATATTAACTCTTTTTTTTAGTTCAAAAGCAATTTTTGAAACAAGGTTTTCCGTTCCAAAGAATGCTTGTGGGCTTCGTGTGTAAATAACAACTTCCGGCCCCTCCATTTCTACTTTAGTAATTCCGCAAGAAGAAGGAACTATTCTTTTTAATGTTTCATTTATATCATCTAATATTTTTATTTTTTGTACCATTTAATCAATCCTTATTTATTAATGTAAATATTTTTTGGTTTGCATTTTTAGCGAATCAATTTTTTTTTGAAAAAAATCATGAAAGGGTTTTTAGTGGCAGTGAATAGAAAAAAAGGCAAAATCACATTTTTGGCAATTTTGCAAAATTTATTTTTGTTTTAATTATTGCTTTTTCTATTTCTTTTGGATCAACCGTTCTGTAACCCTGTTTATCAATTATTACTGCCGAAATTGTTTTCCCGCCAGTATAAATATCTCTATTTTTTGAAGCCATTACTGATTTTACTGCCAAAGCAATCGCATCATCCTCATTTAGTCCTTCTTTATAATCCGAATCAAGAATTGAAATGGCAAAATCAGATCCCGACCCAGTTACCCCATATTTTTTCTTATCAGCAATACTTCCAACAGGATCAATTTCATAGAGTTCTGCTACTTTATTTACTCCGCCAATTAATGGCATAAACATGAATGGATAGTATCTGTTTCCGTTTAATACATTTGATAATAATGAAGCCACAGCTTTTGGAGTGATTTTTGTGCCTCGCTCAACTTCATATAATGCGGCTTGGGCTTTAAGGAATCTTAGTATTGCAAGTGCATCCCCCACTCCACCAGAAATTGTTAATGCAACAAAATCAGTTACAGGATATATTTTTTGTGCATCCTCATCAGCCACAACATTTCCCATTGTTGCTTGTTGATCCGCAGCAAGTAAAACAAAATCAGGTCCAACTACTCCCACCGTAGTAGTCCCAGTCTTTTTATTATCCATTTTGTGGTTTGGATTAACCGGAGTATTAGCTGAACTAAACTTTACCCGTTCACTAATTAGACTTATTGGCAATCCTTCAATTTCACTATAATGATTCATCAAAATCACGCTCTCCAAAAAATTTCTCTCGTTTTTTTCTTTTAAATTATTCACTTGCAAAAAATAAAGGGCAATAACTAAAAGTAGTTTCTAAGTACTTTCAATCTGAAAACCTTTATAAAGGTATTTATGGGCTCCAAAAG
>CAZIEL010000083.1:0-2157 GCA_964538165.1 uncultured archaeon
GCACTAAATCAAGTTGATAAAGAAAACCAAAACCTAATTAAAAAACTGAACAAGGCATTAAAAGAAAAAGAGGAAGAATATCAAAAAGGAATGAAAGAAGGCCGCAGTGAAAACCAAAAAATGGAATTGCAGCTGAGAACAAAACTAGATGAATTACAAAGAAAACTAGAAAGAAAAACAAGCGAAGAAAGAGGCACAACAAATGAAGAAAAAATTTTTGAAACACTACAAAAATGTTTCACAGAAGATAGAATACACCGAATTCCCAAAGGAGAACAAGGGGCAGACATCAAGCATTGTATACAAGTAAATGGGAGGGAATGTGGTCTGATAATATACGAGATAAAAGATGTAAAAAACTGGCAAAACGCATTCCTAACTAAAGCAAAAAACTACAAAACACAATACAATACAGGGCATGTAGTTATTGTCACCAACAGCTTCCCAAAAAATGAAAAAAACTTCTGCACAAGATCTGGAATCTGCATAGTACACCCTCTAATATTAATCCCTATTGTTGACCTAATAAGAAACCAAATAGTTGCAATAGAAAAAAGCAAACTATCACAAGAAGAAAAAGAAACAAAAATGAAAATACTATACGAATATTTAACAAGCGACGACTTCAAGGAAGGAGTTTACTCAATCTACGAAAGTTTAACACGACTAGACGAACTTTTAACAAAAGAAAAAGACCAACATGAGGAAAAATGGGTAAAACAAGAAAGCTTACAACAAACAATAAAAAGACAAACAACAAAAATTGAAAGCAAAATCACGATGGCAACAGAAACAATGCCACAAATCCAAATGGCATATGCAACACAAAAAAAGAAACGATAACAACAAAAAATACTGCCGCAAACGCGGAACAAAACTACTAACATAAACTACATTTTAGAAACCAACAAAAAATCCACAACCAATTTCTCGCCACCAAGCAACGCCAAACCTTCAAAACCACAATCTTTACAAACAACAAAACGAGCATTAACTTCAGACTTGACTTTAACCTCAAAGCTGAAACACTTTGGACAAAATAACTTTTTCTTCAAAAAAATCACCAGAATCGATTTCGGAAAACGATTATATTCTATGGGAAAAATTCTTTAAGAGTTAGCTTGTTTTTGGCAATTAACTTTGGTTTCAATAGTGTAAAGCTATTAATTGGCTTGATTTTTCTTTTTTGAACGTTTTGAGGCAATTTTTATCTTATTTTTTCAAAAAGGCCTTTTTTTGCTTGTTTTTTTGCGTACCATTTGCGTATCATTTTTGTGCCGAGCGTATCATTTGATTAGAGAATATTTTGCTGTAGTGCTTTTGCCTTCTGATTTAATCATGCCTTTTTCAATCAAGAAAGAAAGGTCTCTGAAGGCAGTCATTTTGGAAACTTTAAAGTTTTCTTCATATTGACTTCGAGTAATAGAATCATGCTTTTGCAAAAAATTCAAAGCTTTAACTTGCCGTTCGTTCAACCCTAAATCTCTCAAATCAATTTCATTAGAAGGTTTAACAAGTTCCAAAATTTTGTCTTTGGGGCCGTAAAAGTATACTTTGAAAAAAGCCTTGTTAACCTCAATAACCGGCTTTTGAAGGCCATGAAATAGCATTAGTTCTTCCATTCTTTTTAAGCCAGAGCCAAGTTTTTCAATGTAGCCAATTTTTTTGAACAATTCGAATATTTTGAAATTTCGTGGATTGCTTGAACCATAAACCTCTTTTAATGATAAATCGTTTGGAATGTTTCCCGGAGAAATAACTTCAACTCTATCGTCAAAAACGTTAACAAAAATATTATTCAAGATAGTGTAATTTCGATGGCAAACAGCGTTGATTATGGCTTCCCTAATCGCATCATAGGGGTATTCTTCTATGTCAACTCTCTTGAAACCATCAAACAAGTAAGCCAAACGAGTATGTCGTTTAACAAAAGATTCGGCTTCATCAACCAAAGACAACAAATCCCCATACAAATCCTTTCGATCAACAACAGAAGCCATAGAATTACCCTGATAGCGAACACAAGTCAAATAACTTTGAACAACAAAACGCTGCGGCTTAATAGCAAAAAACAAAACACCAGCGTTATTTATTACAAAATCGTTTCCCACAAGCTCGCCGCAACCAAGAGAAAACAATACATCCTCTTTGACAGAA
>CAZIEL010000083.1:2167-4733 GCA_964538165.1 uncultured archaeon
CCAAATCCAAATGAGCTTTAGCAAGAAAACGATTAAACAATGGCTCGCTAAAATCAAAATTCAAATTAAAATCCGAAACAAGCTTTTCATCAAATTTTTCTTCCATAAACTAAACACCATTTTCAAGAGAATTTAAACATTCGTTAACTGTTTTCCCGTACAAACAGTCAAAACAATCTTATAAACCTCCAAAGCGAGAAATTTTTCTGGTGAACTTTAAAATGGATATAACCAGAAAATGTTTTGTGAGCGGAACACACGGTTTCGATTTAAACGAAAAAAACCGGTTTGCAATACTTGAAGTGGAAGCTAAAAACGGAGACATAATCAAGGTAAACAAAATAGATGGAATACAGTACAATGATTTGTCGTGGGCTTGCGAATACCCAAAACACGAAGAACACCCCATAATAGACAACCAAAACAAAATAATCGTGATAGGGGGAGAAGAAAAAAAATCAAAAAGAACCATAACAATCATCGGCAAATAATTTCCTCACTTTTGATTTGATTTAACCCACACTGAAAGGAACTCGCTGAATTTTTCAAAATCAAGCCCTTTCTCCTCAAGCGATTTCATATCCTTCAAAATAGTCTGAGTTAACTGCAAAGCTTTAGTTTCCTTTCCAATATCCACCTGCATAGCTTCAACAGCATCCAAGACAAAACCACAAGTACAAAATTTTGTGCCCGCAGAATGACTCTTACCACAACGAGGACAACACACCAAATTCAGAACCTTTTCTGTTTGAGAATAACTCTGAACCAAACCAGCATCACTCAACAACTTATTCTCAACATCTTTGGAAACAAGATGAATGTAAAAACCCGGCATATTGCTATCCTTAGACCAACCAAACATCTTACGCATAAGCATCTCTTGATAACCACGCTTCGCACAATCAGTAGCACGAGCATGCCTAAACGCATGAGGATTAACAGGCTTCCTCAAACCAGCCCGCTTTTTCACAATATTAAGATTTTTTCTAACACTACAAGGCAACATCTGGTGCCCAAAAGTATTTGTCTCCAGCGAAACCCAAACAGAAAAATCACTTTTATCCTTGTGAGGATGAACATTCAACCAATCCAAAAACAAAGGCAAAGACTTAATCAAATAAACTTTCCTCGGGCCAGTTTTACCATCAACAGCAACAGTAGCAACACGACCATCAATCAAAATGTCAGAATACTTCACATTCAACCACTCACTAATCCTACAACCAGTCTCGTAAAGAGAAAAAATAAAAGCCGCATCACGAGTATTAGACGCCTTTTGAACCAAAGCAAGAACATCCTCCTCTGTCAACAAATCCTGTTCATCAATATGTTTCGAAGTATTCCCCCCAGCATAAATCCAAGCAACATTTTCAGGATAATCCTTGCCACCACTCAACCACTTGAAAAAACTTTTAACACAAATCCTATAACCAACACGCGTAGAACCACTATAATCCTTTCTGGCTTTATCTTTGTAGTTTGACTTGCTTCTTGGTTTGACATCATGCAAAAAATCAACAACATCATCCTTACACATCTCGGAAAACTTTTTACCGGGAAACATCAAAGCAAGCCGAAGCAAACCATAAGCCTTGCCACGAAGAGTACTGTCCTTTATGCCTTTCACTTTATCTTCCTTCACGTAACGTTTCACTAAAACTTTATTCTCTTCAGGAACATTCGCGCTATCAATTTCTTTGAGATATTTTTCCAACGCAACAACATCACTATACGCCATACATAACCACCTATAGCCGTTATGCTTTTAAAACCAACCTAACAACGACCACAATATATCGTACGTGGAATACTGGGGAAGCGCCGCTGCAAAGCTTCCGAAAGGAAAAAGGTTATTGCTGATTAAAGGAGACGGCTCTTTTGCAATACACCAAAACAAGCTCTTGCGCCCAACAAATTACATGATGGGAGCAAGCCTTTTGGTTTCAATGGACGATGAAAACAATACATTGGTAATTGATGCTTCCAAAAGAAAGCCGAAAGAGCAAATCAAAACAACATTTTACCGCATAGACTTCATTGAAAGCTTTGAAATGGATGAGGGAAAAAACGACATCAGTTTGTTCGGAAGCGAAAGGGAATTATCCAATGAATTAATGCAGGATTTATCGTTTTTGGAAAAAGGATTAAAGCCATTGAATCAGGAAGAAGTTTTCAGAAAAGGAATTGTTGACATACTGGCAGAGGATGCAAAAGGAAACCTTGTAATTATTGAAGTTAAAAGAAGGCAGGCTGGATACGATGCAGTAGAGCAATTGAAAAGATATGTTATTCAAGTGGAAAGATTGAAAGGAAAGCACGCCAGAGGATTACTGGTTGCGCCAGCAATAGGAAAAAACGCAATGGAATTATTGGAAAGATACGGTTTGGAATTTTATTCATTCGATTTCGAAATAGGAAACCCTAAAGCAAAAATAAAAGGACTGCACAAAAAACAAAAAACGCTGTTTGAAGCGCTGGAAGAAAAATGATTGAACAATCTATTAACCCCACACAATCGATATGTTTATATTTTTTGTGGGGTTAACTGTTTTTATGGTTTATTTTG
>CAZIEL010000084.1:0-4713 GCA_964538165.1 uncultured archaeon
GAAGAAAAATCAACTACCATAATCTCAAAACAACGAATTAATACGCAAAGCCTAAGAAAACCAAGCTTTAAATATAAGAAGCCCCTCTTTAATTAATATGAGTAAAAAGTTATTTTCTTTCGTTTTAATTACATTTCTAGTTATTTTAAGTATTTCTTTTGCAGCAAGTAGTGGTTCAGGTTCGAATACTATTATAGCTAACCCTTCACCTATGCCCCCAATTCAAGTTATTTATTCTACGGAACAAGTAAAATGTGTTTTCAATGGTGCGACAACTTCTCAAGATTGTTATCCTGTTGACCAAAATTTTGTTGGCTGTTCAGGAATAGGAACTTGTGTAGTTGATGTTTCGGGAGTAAATGGATCAATGATTACTTGGAAGAGTAGTTGTGGAGAATATGCTTATACTGTTGTGGATGGGCAAAACGAATATGCAACTTTTTCTTGTCAATCAAATGATTGTTCAGATACAGACAACGGAGTAAATTATTATGTTAAAGGAACTGTGACAACAAATGGACAAAGTTCTACTGATTTTTGTTATGATTATTCAAAAGGAACGGATTGTGAAGGAAGTGACCCAAATTGTGTCTTAATGGAGCACTCTTGTACTCCCAATTATAATACTTCAACAGGATATTTGTACAAAGAAAGATATGTTTGTTCTGATGGTTGTAAAGATGGAGCTTGTATTGATTCAGGAAACGGTTCTGATTATCCAACTATAGATTTAGTGCCGCCTGAATTTGTTAACGATTCGTATACTGTTGGTCAAAATGGAGTAGCATATTCTGTTTGTGGTGATTTTGATTATTCTTGGTGCAAAACAGCAAACCCTAATGCAACAGGCGATGGTCCGTTTGAGTTTGATTGGGGCGACGGAACAATAATGTGTTCTTGGTTTTATCCAACACACAAATATTCTTCGAATGGAGACTACACAATTGGAGTGAGAGTGAAAAATACTTGCGGATTTATTTCACAAAGATTAAACAAAGTTAAAGTTCCAAGTTCAAGCACAGTAACTGAACAAGTAGATTGTTATTTTAAAAATTCTGATGGATCAAAATCTACAACAACAGAAAAATGTTATGATTCAACAGGAAACTTTAGTTGCACGGGAGTAGGAAGTTGTAGTGCTTATGTTAAAGGCGAAAGAGGAAAAAAATTAGAGTGGAAGAGTTCTTGTGGAGGAAGTGGTTATACTTATGTTGATGGAGCGGATGAAACTTTATCGTTTTCTTGTTCTTCAACAACTTACACAAAAGAAGATGTTAAGTGTTTGTTTAGTAATGCAACAAGCCCACAAGAATGTTATGCCTATGTTAATGATTCTTCTTACACTTGCAGTGCAACACCTGACACAACAAATGGTGCATCTTGTGTTGTAACAGTTTATGCTCCAAGCGGGTCTGAACTAACTTGGAAGAGTAGTTGCGGAGGATATGCTTATACTATAATGGATGGACAAAACGAATATGCTAAGTTTGACTGCTCAAATATTTGTACAAATCAATATGATCCAGTTTGTGGGGAAACAACCATTTGTTCGACTTGCGAAGTGCCTGTGTATTCAACAACATCCAACTCAACCGTAACTAAAACTGTAACTAATTCAAATAATACTTCCTCATCAACTTCAATGCCAATAGCGACTTGTAATTCTACTTGTCAAACTTCAAAACAAACTTACAATAATATGTGTGAATTACAAAAAGCAGGAGCAAACTTTTTATACAAAGGAATGTGTGGGGGCGATACACAAGTTAAGGAGTCTGTGAAGTGTGTGTTTAATGATTCAGTTTATTCTCAGGAATGTTATTCTAGTAAAGGTGGGTGTAAAACAAATCCAACTGGAGACAAATCTGGATTAAGCACTTGTGTTGTTGATCTAAGTGGGTACAAAGGAGAACAAATTACATGGAAGAGTTCTTGTGGAGGATATGCTTACACTTTAATGGATGGAGAAAATGAGTATGCTAAGTTTGATTGTACTGTGCAAAATAGTTGTGCTTGTACACTAGATTATACTCCTGTGTGCGGATCGGATGGAAAAACTTATTCAAATAAATGCCAAGCAGAATGTGTTGGAATGTCAATAATTGCACAAGGAGAGTGCACAACTAAACCAATTCAAGAAAAATGTGGAGTAAATAGTTTTAGTGTTCTTGCTGAGTGTGCAGATGGCAATAGTACTGCTTATCAAAAAGCTTATTGGAAATGTTATGATGGAACAGAATATTACGAAGGGGGATCTTCTTCTTGTAAAAGTTCTGATACTTGGCAAAAGTATGCACAAGATTCATGTTCTGATAAATGCGGAGCCGCACCCCTATTTTGTGGTGGAGTAATGCGAGTACAATGCCCAAGTGGATACACTTGCAAACTTGATGGAAATAATGTTGATGCTGGGGGAGCATGTGTTTCTAATTGTCCTATTTATGCAATGCCTGTGTGCCAAAGTGGAGAAGCAGTAGTACAAATAATGGATAACCAAGGATGTTACGTGCCACAATGTGCAACACAATCAAGCACTGATTTTTATACTGGCGCATATTGGAAATGCAGTAATGGAAATGAATACAAAGAATCAACAAATAATTGTATGCCTTATGCTAATTGGAAAGAGCTTGCAAGAAAGAAATGTGCTGAACAATCTTCAAAATGTGAAAACACCACTACTTCAACGGGAACAACTTCTTCAACAGGAACAACAACTACTCCCTCTTCGGCAACAGGAAACTTTTTACTTGATGTGGCAACAGCAGTAACAAACGCTGTAGCACCACAACAAGTTACTTCAATAACAGAAACACAAAAATGTGTTGGCGGAGAGGTTTACTTAACTGATATACAACCTTTTGATCAATGCAGACCAAATTGTGAAACAACAATTAACTCAAATGGATGTAAAACTGTAAAATGTGAAGGATCACAACCCCAAGAGTATTGTGACAACACTTGTATTTCTCAATCATATGATGAAATAAAAGCAATAAAAGACACTTGCGAGAGTACAAATGGAGCAGTAATTGTTTCACTTGATGCAAGCAAATGCAATTATTATTCATGTGTACAATCAACAACACAATGTGTTAAAATAGAAGATATTCCTCAAGAAAAGTATTTGTATTGTGAAGATAGCAATGGAAGAATATTAACAAAAACAGATGAAAGTGGGTGTATTGTTGTAATGGAATGCGTACAAAATACAATTGACCAAAATTACACAATTAATCAAACAGTAATACAAGATGAAACAGCACTACTTTCACTTGCACTAAAACTTGAAACATTAAAAATAGAGTTGCAAAAAGTTGCAGAAAAAACAAAAGCAATCTCTGATTATTATGATAGCATAGGGGATACTAATTCTGCATCAAAGTTTGATGAAGCAACTCAATTGTTGGATTTGGGGGTACAAAAAATTAATTCTGCAAAACAATTAATTAAAGATAATGTGTCTAACTTTACTGAAGATCAAGCAAAACAAGTTAAGGAAATAATTGATTCAATAAGAGTTGAAATATTAAGAGAAGTATTATTGATATTACTTGAGTAGGTGAAATGAATGAAAAAAATAATTACAATACTATTAATTGCAATGCTAATTGCAGCTCTATTTGGTTGTACTAACCCAGATACAAACCCGCCCGGAACAGACCAAAATGGACAAATAAAAGTAACTAATCAAAAAGAAGTGTCAGATACGCTTAGTGATGTTAGTACTGATATTAGCGGAATAAATCAATCACTAAATGAAATTGATGATACTTTAACAAAATAACAAAAAAGCACCCTTTAATTCTTTTCTCACAAATATTTGGTTATGGAACAAACTTATTTTCCTGAAGAATTTTTAGAAAAATACAAACCTTTTTTAGGGGCAGAGTGGAATCTGTTTTTCGAAACAATAAAACAAAAACAACCAAAATCTTTTTGGGTAAATACAAATAAAACTACTGTTGAAGAAATAAGTGCTAAACTTAAATCAAAAAAAATTGTTTTTGAATCATTGCAGTTTAGTGAACAAGCCTTCTTTATTGATTATAAACAACCAGGAGAACTTGAAGAATATAAAAAAGGATTAATTTCAATTCAAGAAAAAGCTTCGATGATGCCAGTTATCGCACTTTCGCCAACAAAAACTGATTTTGTTCTTGATGCGTGTGCCGCACCAGGGATGAAAACAATTCAACTAAGTAACTTGGCAGGAAAAGTACTTGCAACTGATGTGCATTCAAAAAGAGCGGAAGATCTAAACGAAACAAAGAAACTCTTTATGTTGGGCAATGTTGAGACTAAACGACTTGATTTTAGAAATATTAAACGAAATAAACAATTTGACAAAATTTTACTTGATGCGCCCTGCTCGAGTGAAGGCCTTGTTAGAAAAAAAAGAGATGCGCTGGTTGATTGGTCAATGAAAATGGTTAGACAAAAAGCGGCAAATCAAAAAAACATGATTGTAAAAGCATTTGATTACTTAAAAGAAGAAGGCGAAATGGTTTATTCTACTTGTTCCTTTTCGCCTGAAGAAAATGAAGAAGTTGTTCTGCACTTACTTAGAGAACGCAAAAACGCAAAAGTAATTAATGTTGAAGAACTGCTTAAAGGAGTAAAAATTAGAAAAAATAAGTTGTGTGAAAATTGTGTACGTTTATACCCTCAAGACAACAACACTCAACAATTCTTTTTGGCAAAGATTAGAAA
>CAZIEL010000085.1:0-4695 GCA_964538165.1 uncultured archaeon
TTTTGTACTTTGAGCCAAACGGCTCAAAAACAAACACGAGTTATGCAACACAGCATCTTTTTCTTAAATAAAGCAATTATTAAATAGCCTTTGACTCATTAATTGTGTATGCCAATTCGAAATAATCGTAGAGCTAATAATTCATTACCTAATAAGGCGAGAAATGGTAAGGGAAATGGAAGAAGAACTCCTTCTCAAGGATTATTATTTGTTTCACATGGTGTTGAATTTATTCCAAATCCAGTTCTAAGAAAACTTTCAGCTTATAAGAATTCAAATATTCAAAAAAAAGTGACTTGGAAGCAAATTAGAGAAAAACAAGCAAAATTGGCTAATCTTGAAAGAATTTTAAGAAACGAAACGCAATTTGCTGAACCCCTTGTTGATAGAGAAGAAACTAAGAGGATGATTGAAACTGAGAGTGCCTTACTTTCGGATATGTTAAAGAGAGCTCCAAAGAGAAAAAAAACTCTTGCTGAGGTTTCTTACGGGATGATTCCTTTTGTAACAAAAACTCTTGATACTGAGAGAAGAATTTCTGAAAGACAACGAATTGTTTTAAAGACTTTTTTAAAGAGGATAAGAGAAAGAAAAGTTACTGGGAAATTAATTAAAGAAGTTGATGCAATTCTTCGTGCAGTCAATGCTTTAAATGAAAGAAGCAATCAGAATTAAGGGTATTTTTTATGTCACTAAAATTTTATAATTCCTTTGGAAATAAGCTGGAAGAGTTTAAATCAATTTCTCCGGGTTTTGTTGGGTTGTATACTTGTGGTCCAACGATTTACAATTATGCTCACATTGGAAATTTGAAGTGTTATACTTGGGAAGATTTACTTAAGCGTTATTTAATATTCAAAGGGTATAAAGTAAAGCAAGTAATGAATTATACTGATGTTGATGATAAAACAATTAAAGGGTCAATCGCCGAAGGCGTTTCTCTTTTAGATTTTACAAGTAAGTACAAAGCAGGTTTTTTAGAAGATATTAAATCATTAAATATTTTGCCTGCTGATGTTTATTGCCCTGCAACAGAGTACATTAATGAGATGGTTAAGTTAATTCAAACTTTAATGGAAAAAGGTGTTGCTTATCGCGGCGAAGATGGTTGTATTTATTATTCTATTAAAAAATTTTCAAATTATGGAAAACTTGCAGGACTTGATCCAAAACAGCTTAAAGCTGGAGCAAGAGTAAAGCAGGATGAATATGAAAAAGAAGGGGTTGGAGATTTTGCTTTATGGAAAGCGTGGGATGAAAATGATGGCCCAGTTTATTGGGAAACACCATTGGGCAAAGGTAGGCCTGGTTGGCATATTGAGTGTTCGGCAATGAGCATGAAATTACTTGGGGAAACTTTTGATATTCATACTGGTGGGATTGATAATAAATTTCCTCATCATGAAAACGAAATAGCCCAATCTGAAGCAGCCACCGGAAAAAAGTTTGTAAATTACTGGATGCACACTGCTCATTTGATGGTTAATGGAGAAAAAATGGCTAAAAGTAAAGGAAACTTTTTTACTCTAAGAGATTTGTTAAAACTTGGTTTAAATCCAAAAGCTATTAGATATGTTTTTTTGAATGTTCAATATCGTCAACCCTTAAATTTTACATTTGAATCAGTTAGGGATGCACAAAAAACGCTTGAGGGCGTAAAAAACTTTATTGAGAGATTGAGAAGTATTAAAGAAGAAAAGAATAATGATTCAATTAAAATAATTGTTGATTCTTCAATGCAAGCATTTACTGATGCTATGGATGTTGATCTTAATGTCCCTGAAGGAATGAAGAATGTTTTTGAATTTATTAGAAAAGTAAATAAATTGGCTGATGAAGGTGAAGTTGGAGTTAATGCTGCTAGTGAGGCACTTAATTTTTTAAAAAAAATAGATTCGGTTATGGGTGTTTTTGATTTCAGTGAAAAGTTTTTTGAGTTAAATAGCGAACAAAGTAAATTGATTAAAGAAAGAGAAGATGCAAGAAAGAATAAGGATTGGAAAAAGTCTGATGAGTTAAGACAAAAGATAAAAGAGCTTGGAATTGAGTTAATTGATAATAAAGATGGTTCTACAACCGCAAAATCTGTTTAAAGTTAATAAGGTAATACTTTTAAACCACTTAAGTGTAAATATTCTTGGTGCCTTAATTGGATGCATTTTTGCTATTTACTCATATTGCTGAAATAATTATTGTTGCAACTATTGCTAGTGCGGTACTTAAAAAATTGCACCAACCAAATTTGTTTTCATATATAATTGCAGGAATTATTTTAGGGCCTCTTGTGTTGGGCAGTATTGATTGGGCTTCTATTGGGATTCCTTTTGATTTGGGGATTAAGGCAATTACTCCTGAAGTAAAACTTTTATCAACGCTTGGGGCTGCGTTACTATTATTTTCAATCGGAATTGAAACCTCTATTCATCGGCTATTTAAAGTTGGTAAACCAATTGTTTTGGCTACAATAATTCAGGTTCTTGCAGTTATTTTTGCCGCAATAGTTATTACTGTGCCTACAGGCTTACTTTCTTTTGAACAAGCAGTTTTTGTTGGAACGATTATTGCCTTTTCTTCAACAATGATTGTTGTAAAACTTCTTGCGGACAGTAATGAAATTAATACTCTCACTGGAAGAATAATGGTTTCAATGCTTTTGTTGCAAGATTTTATGGTAATTTTCTTTTTGCCGGTTTTAGCTAACTTATCAAATTTTGGAAATTTATGGTTAATTGGGGCTGTAATTGGAAAAAGTATTTTTCTAATATTATTTGCTTACGCAATGAATCGTCTTGTTTTTCCAAGGTTGTTTAAAGTTGCTGCTGATGAACAAGAATTATTTTTGCTCTCAAGTATTGCAACTGCTTTTGTATTTATGGGGTTAAGTGAATTGTTAGGAATACCAATTCCTATTGGGGCTTTTGTTGGGGGACTTGCTTTGGGTACTTTGCCTTATAATTTAGAAATATTTTCGAAGATTAGAGTTTTGCGAGATTTCTTTTTAACAATTTTCTTTGTTGTTCTTGGAATACAACTTAATTTTGTGTTTAAATCAGTTGCTTTGCCACTAATGCTAGCTATTTTGTTGCTTGTTTTTGTAATAAAACCAATTATTTTCTTTGCGGTTTCTTTGTTTGCGGGGTATGGAAGCAAAATGGGGGTTAAATTGGGTTTGGGGCTTTCACAAATTTCTGAGTTTGGTTTTGAACTTGCTGGAATTGGGGCATTAACTTTAATGGCTAATGGAAATCCAATATTTTCAAATGATTTGTTTTCATTTATTGTGGCAATAATTGCTGTTTCAATGATTATTACTCCGTATTTAATGAATTCTTCAAGCAAGGTTGCACTATACTTTTACTCAAAAGCAAAATTGCTTCCTAAAGCTTTTAGGCGGGACTTTTTTAGTCGAAAAATTGATGAACTTGAGAAAATTCCTTCAAAAAAAGAGTTAAAGGATCACATAATTATTGTTGGGGGCGGAACAGTTGGAAGGGGTCTTGCAAAGGCCTTGACTAAAAACCATCAGGTTTTAGTTATTGATAGGGATCCTGAGGTAGTTGCTCAAGGAAAAAAAGATAATTTGCCTTATGCTTATGGTACTTTTGAAAATGATGCACTCTGGGAAAGATTAGATTTGGGGGATGCAAAGTTACTTGTGATTACAATTCTTGATCATAGAGAGGCAATTAATATTGTTAGGCAAGCAAAGCAATTTTGTTCAAAAGTAACAATCTTTGCTGTAGCACACTATTTCTCGGACACTTTAGATTTTTATAATCGTAAAGTAGATTTTGTTGCAATGCCTTCAATTATTGGATCAAATATTTTCCTCGAAAATATTTCAACATTTATTGAATCTGGGAAATTGTATAACGTTCAAAATTTTAAGGAAGAATATTTAAATTATTTAAAAGAACAAGCTGCTGAAGAAAAAAAATATAGGCAATTTGGGGTCTTCTATTAAACCGAACCTAATGTTTAGGTTAGTCAAGTTATTACTCTTTAAATTAATCCATATCGTCAGGATAAATATTTTTTTGTGCAAGGAAAAATTGAGAATATTTTATGAATATTATGAGTAATGCTACCATTATGAATTGTGTGAAGAACAATTCATTTGGGAATTTTAGAAAAAAATCAACCTGTGGATTTGTGTTGAATATTCTTATTCCATCAAAAAACACAACCACTAACCATAATCCAAATATTAGTTCAGCTCCTTCTACTAATGGTTTTGCATACTTTAACCACTTTTTAAAAAATCTAAACAAGTAGTCCCATAGTCCAATTATTAGTACAAACCCAACTAAGATTGGCCAGCTACTAATAAGAAATGTATTTAGGTTAGTTAGAGCAATCATATTAATTTCTTTGTTGAAATAATCAATGATCCAAATTGCCAAGAATATTGCAAATGCCAGCGCTGCGGTTGAAACAATTATTTGGGCGATTCTTTTTGGATCAACTTTTTCTTGATCAAACCTAATAACCATTAATAGACACCAAAACAATAATCTCTTTTTAATATATAAAGCTTATTTTTTGTATAAAACACAGTTATTTCTTAAGTATTATCTCTTTCCAATTTTCGTTAATCCATTTTTCTGATTTTTGGGTTATTTCGTCCCATCCGTGTCTTGCCATTTCTTTCTCAACAACGTGTCCTTTGTGGGGGTGTTTGTGTTTTCTTGCTGT
>CAZIEL010000086.1:0-4648 GCA_964538165.1 uncultured archaeon
TAAAGCAATTTCTTCTTTAACAATAACACTTGGTTTCATTGGGGTTGATAGTGTCAAAAAGTCAGAATAATCAGTAATTCCAAATTTAGACAACTCTTGTTGGGTTTCTTCAACATATTTTTCTAAACATTGGGGTTGTGTTGCATAAAATAATCCATAAGTTTCAATGTATCTTAATGATCCTTCATCTATTCTGTTTGCTAGTGGTTTTAGATCCATTTTTGACAAGTCATCTTTTTCGAATTGTTCAAAGTAGGATTGTGCTTTTTGTAATTGTATTTTTTCTTCAACTAAAAAAGAGTTAACTTTTTTTTCATCATTAAAAAATTTATTTCCATATTCAGCTTCTTCTTTTAGAGTTTCTTTTGCAACATAAGTGGCAACATGCCCATCATGTAGAACATAAAATTCATTATCGTGTGCTTTTCCAAAAACCCATTTTAATCCGTAAGTAACCGCTTTTATTGAGTCTTCTCCTCCAAGTACTCCCCAGCCTTTTGACTCCCACATTTTGATAAATTCCATGCATTTCTAATTAGGTGAAAGTATTATATAAACAATTTGAGTATGTATTTGTATGAAAGTTTTGATACTTTGTTCGGCAAATTTTGGGAGAAGTCAGTCTCTTGCTTATTTTTTACAGGAATATGCTCGTGAGCATGGGCTTAATCTTGAAGTAAAGAGTGCTGGAACAAATAAAGCTGTTATTGATGAACTAGCACAAATTGGGGTTAGGAACACAAAACTAAATGAAACTGTTCTTAATGCGTTTGATAAAGCTGCTCACGGTCAAATAAAGAGGGCTCCTGCTGTAGCAAAACCTGTTTCGGAAGAATTAGTTAATTGGGCGGATAGAATTTTTGCAGTTGATCAAAAGGTAATGGATAAATTGGCTGCTAAATTTCCTCGTGCGATGAGTAAAACTGTTCTTGCTAAAGAATTTGTTGCTGGAAAAAAGCTTCCTCTTAGTGCGGGTTTTAAGGATGCTCATTCTGATGGTAAAGCAAAGAGATTTCGCCAAGGAACAAAACAATCTACTCTTAAAAATCCTCAACCTAAAGCATTTAGATTAATGAGTATTGAAGCAAAGCACCTTGCGAAAGGAATAGGAAGAAGATTAAGATAATCTGACGACTATACTTATTCTGTATTAGAATGTTTCTTTTTCATCACGTTTTCTTTTAATTTTAGTTTATCCATTAATCCAAGAACAACTGTGTCTAAGAATATTTGGGATGTTTGTTCAAATAAACTTCCAAGTGGTTCAATGCTTTTTCCGCTTTTTTTAGTTTTTCCTTTAAGTAAGATAACAAGTTCGCATTGTTTTGCAATTGGACTGTTTTTTTCTGCAGTAATACATGCTTTTTTTGAAGGGCATTCTTTAAGAATATCAACAACGGTTTGTGTTTCTCCGCTTCCTGAAACTGCAATTAAGAGATCATATTTTGTTATTGATGGAGTAATTGTTTCTCCAACAACAAAGCTATTGAGTTTTAATTGCATTAGTCTCATTGCAAAACTTTTTGCGACTAATCCACTTCTTCCTTGACCTACAACAAAAACACTTTTTGCTTTTAATATTGCTTTCACTAAATCTTTCTCGCTTTTTTCAGAGTTTTTTTCAAGTACTTCAGAAATTTCTTTTAGTATTTCTTTTTCTTTTTTAATATAACTCATTATTTTCACTTTTCCCAAATATTCAATTTTTTTCTATGTTTAATTGTTTAAAGTTCGAGTTCAGTAATTCTCTTTTTTAGTTTGTGTGCTGCTTCTTTTGGATTTTTTGCTCTTGTTATCGCTCCTCCAACAATGACTACTTTTGGATGGTATTGCATTACTATATCAATTGTATCAAGTTTTATTCCTCCTGCTACGAATAAATTTACGCCTTTTATTTCTGAGCAAATTCTTAGCTCTTCTAACGGATTTTGTCCTTTTGCTTGTTCATCTAAGCCAGTATGAATTGCAAAATTTTTTGCTCCAACTTTTTTTAACTCTAAAAGCCTTTTTTTCTTATCCTGACAAGATATTAGATCAACAACGGCTTGTTTTTTTCCAGCTGCTTTAATTACTCCTTTTACTGTTTCATCAGAGGACACTCCAAGTACTGCTGCATATTTCGCTCCAAGGTCAAAAGCAGGTTTTGATTCGTAAAAGCCAGCGTCCATGGTTTTAAGATCTGCAAATATTTCTTTCTTATATTTTTTTGCTCTCTTAATTAATTTGTGTTCGCCAATTGATTTTATTAGTGGGGTCCCTAATTCAATTATATCTACATTATTTTTTACTTGATCTGCAATTTTGAATGCATCTTTTTCTTCAATAAAATCTAATGCTACTTGGAGTTTGGTTTTCTTCTCAATATTTTTCCCAACTATTAAATCAAATCTTTTCTTTGAAAATATTCCACAAGAAATAACTCCGTCAATTAATTCTAATTGAGTTTCCATTTTTGAGTAATCCGTATTTTTTGGTGCTTCAAAATAATAAAATTCGTTTTTCTTTCCTTTTATCCTTTTATCCGTTTTTGGAATTCGTTATGCTTTAACTCCAATTAAATTTAGTTCTTTTAGAGCATTTTTTACGTTCTTTTTATTGATTTCAAGCATTATTTCCCTTTTCTTGTTCTTTAATTTAGATTCTCCAATTAGTAAAACAAGTTTTTTTGCACTGTAATCTTGTTCTTTTTCTTTTGTAAAATCCATTCCCCCTTTCCCTTTTAAAGCAATTAATTTTCCTTTTTGTTTTATTATTTCATCAGCACCATCAAAAGCAATATTCAAGTTGTGTGTATTCTCGACTGCAAGTTTTCTTTTTGTTAGCCTTTGTTTAGCCGTTTTTGATACACATGAAAATTTTGATTCATTAGTTTCATTAATTATGCTGGCAAACAAATCTATTGTGCTTCCAGACCCAAGTCCCACAGCTCCTTTTTGCGGAACTAAGTGAATTGATTTAACACAGGCATCTTTTTTTTCAAGATAGTTTTTATCCATTAATTTTCGCCTTTTTATTTATTGTTAACCCAAAAATGTTAATTCCACTTTTTTATTGCTTTTGCAATTAAATCAGAAATATCAATTTTTCCTACCGCGTTTTTGGTTGTGTTTGTTGCATATGGTGTTATTCCTGCTTTTTTTAATTTTTGAAGTGCTCCTTCCATGAATAATCCATGTACGCAATAACAATCAATGCTTTTTACTTGTTCTTTCTTTAATCCTTTTGCAGCTTCAAGAATTGTGTGCCCGGTACTAATAATATCATCAACAATTATTGCTTTTCTTCCTACTAAATTTACTCCTTTTTTAATAATTTTAACCTCAACTTTTCTACTCCCATATCTAGTTTTTTTTGCTACCACAAAATCGTTTTTATTAAATTTAGCAACTTCTTCTATCCATTGTTTACTTTCCGCATCAGGTCCAACAAAAACAAAGTCATTTGTTTTTGCGTTAGCAAATTCAGCAATAGTTTTTGTTGCAGTTAGCTTTTGTGTTTTGCATGAATAGAATCCTTTCATTGTGTGAATTCTGTGAAGGTGGGGGTCAATAGTAATGATTCCCGCAAATAGTTTTGAAAGAAATTTTGAAATTGTTATTCCGCTTATTGATTCTCCTTGATGAAATGCGTGGTCTTGTCTTAAATATGGCGCATAGGGTGCAATTAAATAAATATTTTTTGCTTTCATTTCTCTTAAAGTAGTTGAAGCAAGTAATACAATTGATAAGGTATTGTTTGGGTCTTTAGCAAAATCAACTAAAAGGAATATATTCTTTCCTTTTACTTTGCGCGGAACTCGAAAGTAAGTTTCATTGTCAGGAAATGGGCCAAAAATAGCTTTGCAATACTCAATTCCAGCTTTTCTAGCCACTTCTTCGCCAATATTGTGATTTGCTTCTATTAATATAGAATTCATTTAGAGAAATAGTTTTTTCCTGTATTTAACCTTTACTAAGGGTTTTTTGGCGGATAGTTTTTTATTCTACAAAATTGTTTTATTTTCATGGTTCTAAAAAAAATTGTTATCAAACGACCTTGGGGTTATTTTGAAGAATTTTGCGAGAATGTTAAGTGCTCTGTTAAACTTCATCATATTAATGCGGGGCAAGAATTTAGTTTACAAAAGCACCAAAAAAGAGAAGAGTTTTGGAGAATAATTTCTGGTAAAGGACAAGTTACTCTTGGGACAAAAGTGCATAATTTTTCCAAAGGAAAAGAATTTTTTATAAAAAAAGATACTCTTCACAAACTTAAAGCTAAATCAAATACTCTAATGATGGAGATTTGTTTTGGTTATTTTGATGAAAATGATGAAGTTAGAATAAAAGATAAGTATGGCCGAAAGAGTCCTGAGAAAAAATAACTTTTTTAGTGCTCTATTAATTTTCAATCATTTTCTTTAAATAATTTGTTTTTTCTTTTAAGGTTTCTTTTGTTGTTGCTCCCAAATTTAGTCTTAATAATGGTTCATTTCTTGAGGGGCGTAAATTAAACCACCAATTTGAATAATCAATTCTTAATCCATCTAATTTTGTCATATTCCCTTTTGGTACTTTTTGTTGAATTGCTTTAATTTTTACTAGTGGGTCTTTTACTACAAAGTTAATTTCTTCGCTCACAAAATTTTTAGTATATGTTTCTGCAAGGT
>CAZIEL010000087.1:0-4630 GCA_964538165.1 uncultured archaeon
AAATCCCAAACATTTAGTAAAATTAATAAAAAACCTTTCTTCTTTCAATGGTTTATGCAATTTAGTATAACCGGCCAAGAAAGGGTTAACAAAAAACTCAGTATTGCTCTTAATTGCATAAATCAATTAAAGTTGTTAAAAGATTCAAGGCCGACTCAATCAAAAGCAAAAAGAATGGAATCTAATAGGAACAGAATTCAAAAAAAGAAGAAAGAACTTGTTTTTCTTTCTATTAGGGCTAAAGACAAAGTAACTAGGTTTTATGCTTCTAATGCTCTTAAAGAAATTGCCCAAAAGTTAAAAGAGTTAAGCGCTTAAATTTAAGCGCTTCTCTAAAATAATTATTTTTTTGTTCTATTCATTACCTCAACTACAAGTACAAGCGCGAAGAAATTGAGTAACGCCATTACCCATTGTCCTGCCGCTAGTCCATCAAGAACCAAAACAAATACTCCTAGCCCATAAAAAGCCAAGAATCCTTTTTGGATTTCTTTTTTGTTTGTTTTTGCGGTTTTTGAATAATTCGATTGAATTGCCCAGCCAATTACTAAGAGCAATAATCCCAGATTTGCGATTGTTATTAGTTCCACCACTACAAATCACCTAAAAGTGAATGTCTTTTGTACTTAAATATTTGATTGTTGAACAAAAGTTTTTTACAAAACCCCTTATTATAAACCATAAGTAATCAAGTTATGTTATGATTAAACCCAAGAAAAAATCCAGAAAAGAAATAACTCTTCAAATAAAACGTGATCAAGAAGAAAGAAAACAAGCTTCCGAGAGGCTTTGGTTAAAGTCAAAGAGAAGCTCAACTGAACAAAATATTCTTGATGCAGCAAAACCTAATTAGTGCACTTTCACCACTTGTTTTGGTGCACTTTTTTTTCTTTATATCTATCATCAAATCCTTTTTTCTCAGCAGGATATCCTATTGGAATAATACACAATGGGATTATTGATGAAGGAATATTAAATAAATTTCTTATTTTATTTGCTTTTGCTTCATCAGGATAAACTGCGGTCCAAACTGCCCCTAATCCCAAAGCGTGTGCAGCAAGCAAAATATTTTCAGTTGCAGCAGAGCAATCCAAAATCCCCATTCCTTTGTAAAAAATACTTTCATTGTTCAGATTAGTACAAACAATAATAGCAAGAGGGGCTTTTGCAACCATTCCCGCAAAAGGGCTAATTGTAGGAATTTGTTTTAATAACTCTTTATCTCTAACAATAATAAATTCCCACGCTTGTTCATTTACTCCACTTGGTGCTTGCATAGCACATTTTAGAATTTTTTCAAGTACTATGTTTGAAACCTCTTTTTCAGAATATTTTCGAATACTTCTCCTAGTCATCATGCACTTAATTGTGTCCATAAGTTCGCCCTAAGGATTTAGTAAAAAGATTGTTATATTTAGTAAAGATGCAAAACTTACCCAAATCAAGTAAGGGATAAGCAAGTAAGCACTTTTTTTTGAGATTTTGTAAAACGCAAGCATTGTCCCACAAATTGAGATCCACAAAAGTATTATTCCAACTAATCCTGCAAATGGACTTCTAAGTCCAAAAAATAAAAATGACCACAGCATATTAAACCCAAATTGTACTGTAAAAAGTTCAAGTGCAATTTTTCTTTCATACACAATTTTCTTTTCCTTTTTTTTCCAAACAAGATAAATTGCTATTCCCATCAAAAAAAATAATGTAATCCAAACAGGAGCAAAAATCCAATTTGGAGGAGAAAAGAATGGTTTTTCTAAAAAAGCATACCAAGTAGGAATATTAGGGATAGTAAAAATTGAACCAATTCCTCCAAGTACTTCACAAAGAACAATAAATCCAACCAAATCCAAAATTTCTTTTATATTCATTTAAATATAAAAGAATAATTCTTTACTTAAACTTATTCAAATCCCCCAACAATAGTTATTAATACGCGGAAAATCTTCTTCTTTTAATGAAAAGAAGAATAAATTCCAAAACTAGTCCCCTGAATAAAAAGAAATTAGGGCAAATCAATTTTCACAAATTGCCTTTATCACAACTTAAGTCCCTCAAAAAAAATTTGGAGTTAAAACCAGAGACAGTAAGAGACATTATTCAAGGCAAATATACTTTTATAACCTTTAAAGAATTAATCTCAAAATTGGGAATTAAACAAACAATTCAAATAAAGTTGTTTCTTATAACAAAAAAACAGGTAAATTGAATTGGCTTTATTAGAATACAAACCAAAAAAAGTGAAAAAACATGCAAGAAATTTATTTTGATAGAAAAGGTAACTCACATAAAAAATCAACTTCTTCTAAAGTAAAAAACAGGGTTTCTGCATATGGAATTTTTAAAAAAGAGGATAAAATTTTACTGATAATGAATAATTGGAGTACCAAGTTTGAGCTTCCGGGCGGAGGAAAAAAAAAGAGTGAAACTTTACTTGGTTGTTTGAAAAGGGAATTTAAAGAAGAAACAGGATTTATTCCAACAAAAATAATCAAAACTCCTTTAGAAGTAATTAAATCAAACTTTTATGCTGATGACCTCAATCAGTACTTTAAATCAAAAATGTATTTTTTCAAAATAGAAGAAGTTAAAGAAACAAAATCAAAAACAGATAAATCTGAAATAAAAAAAGTAGTTTTCCTTCCGCTTGAAATGATTTCAAGAAAAAATGTGAAAGAAAATCAAGTGAATTTTATTCTTAATAAAAAAAATTAAAGAATGCACAAAATTACTCCGTACATTCTCCTCTAAAATAAACCCATTCTTCGCATTCTTTTCCACCTGGAAGAGTACACATTCCTATTTGGCCTTCATTTGTATCAATAATATCAAGTGTTCCTCCATTGTCAATACAATTAATTGAAGCAGGGTTAGCTATTTGTGAATTTGGGTTATTTGTATCAGAATTGCAAGTTTCTTCCCAAATTCTTAAACATTTTTGTTTTTCTCCACACCAAGAATACCCTGCAGAAGCAATGCACCCATGTTCGTCAGCATCATTTCCAACTAATTGAGCATTATTATCTTGTCCGGGATTTGGTTGAGAACAACCAAACAAGAGTACAAGCGTTATTAGAGCTATACTTGTCAAAATTATTACTTTCATCAAATTTCACCTTAGATGTAAGAGGGTTTTCTAAAATAAATGCTTTTCGTTTTCAGTTGGTTTTCACCTAAAGAAAAATCTTAGGGGTTTAAATAAAACAACTCCTTGTTTTTGTGATGCCGTTTTTTGTTTATTTGGTCGAGTGTAGGGATAATTCATTTTATTGTGGGTATACTACAGATATCAAACAAAGAATTATTAACCACAATAAGGGAATTGGGAGCAAGTATACAAAAAGAAGACGCCCAGTGAGATTAATTTATTTTGAAGAGTTTTCTTCTAAGAGTGAAGCGCTAAAAAGAGAATATCAAATCAAACAATTTTCAAGAAAACAAAAAGAAGAATTAGCGAAAGGTTTTGTTTAATCACTTTTTTTCTCTTGCAATTGCGCGAGTAACATCAAATCTTTTTCCTTGATATTCCAAAATATCTTTTCCTGCGGTTGTGTGGTAAATTATAAATGCTTCATTAGGTACTGGAGATTTAAATCCAAGTTTGTCAAATTTTTGTCCAATTAAATCTTCTAATTTTGCAAGTATTTGCCAATCATGAGTAACGTTAAGTATCCTATACCCTGTGATTCCTCTATTTGTTGCTCTTCTTCCAAGCGCCACTCTTTTTTGTATTCCTTCAGATATTTGGGCAGGAGGTTTAATTTTTGTCGGATCATATTCTCCATCAAGCCACTTTCTAACCATTTTCGAAGTGTCTCTTCCTACTTTTGTATATTCTTCGTCAGAATACTTGTTATCAGAAAATAAGTTTTTAACAATAAGTTCATCTCTTGACCCTGTTGCCTTCGCTCTTTTCGCAACACCCACTCTTCCCCCACTTGCCTTAAATCCATTTCGAATATGATAAGCTGTTTGTCGTGTTCTTTTTGAGGGAGAAAAATAAGTTTTTAGGGTCATGTCCTTTGACATTTTTTGTCCAAGTTGAAAGGACTCCACAGCCCCTTCTTTTGTTAATCCAACTAAATGATTATTTCTTGGGTCATTAATTTTTTTTCGTTTACCATGTCGCATTAGGAGGGTTTCATTTGCAACAGTAAATCTTTTTCCCCTAAACATTATTGTTCGTGGCATAATTAATTATCATCCAATTAAGAATATTAACTTTGCCTTAAAGACAGTCTTTTATGTAACAAAAGCATAAGTACTTTATGAAGCCAAAACCATATTCAAGAAAAAGTGCTACTTTTTTTGTAGGAGAACAATCAATTCCTTCTCTTAATAATTATTTAAGAAAAAAACAAAATGAATCTGTTAGAACAAGAAGAAGGCGCCTCGGGCTAATAGTTAAGAAATAAATTAGATATTTTCTACTAAATAATAATTCTTTTTCTTTCAAACAAGTTTAAATTCTAAAAGCAAGCATATTTTAGGTATGAGAAAGCAAACAAAACCAAAGAAATATGGTAAAATAGTTCTTGGTAAATATTCTCTTCCAACAAAGGGTTCGAGAAAATTAAGTCCTGCTCTTGCAGCAAAATTTACTCAAGCGGGAGAACTTTCTTTTGCTTTG
>CAZIEL010000088.1:0-4586 GCA_964538165.1 uncultured archaeon
AATAAAAGTTATTGTAATTAATAATAATATTATTGTAATTAATGAATAATCATCAATTACTGCTTTTGTTTGTTCAGCAGGAATCTCTAAGTAAACTGTTTTTGAGCATTCGTCACACCCGCCAGGGATCAATAGCGAGATTTGAATTATTGATCCTGGAACAAGAAGGTTTTTGTCTGACATTATTGCCCAAGTACCATCATACAAACAATTTCCATCATTTACATTTAGAGAATATTCTCCTTTAGTTAAAGAAAAAGAATATTTTGCTGTGCCTAAAACATCTTTGAGGCAAGAAGAAAATAAATTTATGTTTCCATCATAATATGCATTAAAATCAATTATTCCATCCCCTAAATCAACTACGCAAGTATTTCCTCTTTGAGCGTATCCGTTTGCACAAGTCCATCTGCAAGGAGTGTCAGTATTTGCATCTGCTTGGTATCTCCAACTTATTGGACTTGGAGGGGATGCGGTTGGATAATAGTGAGTTCCTTTTATCAATCCTAATGTCACGGAGGGTTCGTTTGTTGAATTACACAAACCATAAATTGGATTTAGTACACATACTCCACCTTGTAATAAATAATTTGGATTACAATATGAACTACACTTGTTTGCGCCAGTACAACTTGTAATTGAGGTCCCAACAACATTCCAATCAGTTGGGAGAGTTAATCCTGTATCTGTCCCGCTACACATAGTAGAATTTGGGTCCATAGTGTTTTGGCAAAATAATCCGCTTTGAGGTAAGCAAGTAGATCCTGATCTATAATATCCTGTTCTGCAGTAATATTCACATTTTCTAGTTGTATTCTTATCAAAATCAACTAAAATTATCGTGTTTAGATCATAGTGAGTCAACCCAACATTATCTCCTACAAAAGGAACAGCATTTGAATCGGGGGTTCCAACACAACTAAACGTTGGGCAAACAGGCAAACAGGCATTTGGCCCTTTAAATAATTGTTTTACTTCACAAGCAGTTAATCCTCTGTTAAAAATGACTATATCATCAAGTGAACCATTAAAATATTCAGGGGCGGTTGAGGGATCGTTAGGATCTCGACCAAACTCCAGATTTGATGAGGAGTTAACATTTAGGGTATTGCCCGAATCATTAAGTGAAGAAACAAGTACTCCGTTTAGATACAATTTTTGATTAGTGTCTCTTACGTAACAAACATGGGTCCAAGTAGTCCATGCTGAAGAACTTGGTCTAATATATCTAAATGAAGAATAAGGCGTACCTGAAACGTCATCATAAACATATGCTCTAATGTTTCCATTCGGCGTATCTTCATTTGTGTTTAATTGTATTTCATAATCCCCATTTGAGGCTCTTTTTCCAATTAATTCATATTGCTTTGAAGAAACAAATGAGGGTTGTTTAAACCAAAAGCAATAACTAAAATTTCCTGTCCCAAAATTTAAAGAAGAAGTATTAGGAATTGAAATGTAACCATTTGTTCCATTAAAAGAATAACCATTTCCAAACTTCGCACTAGCTAATGTAGCCCCCGCAGAAGCAGATCCATTATTTGTTGATTTATAATCTCCCGCATTTGTATCAAGTGGCCAATAAGAAACAAGCCCACTCGCATTTAAACCAAGCACTGATTTGGCAGGCAATTGTAAATCCGCGCTGGCATCATAACACCAACATGCCCCTTCATCAATTTGCCCATCTCCATCATCATCTAAACCATTACAAGACTCTGTTGGAATTATTGGGACACAAGTTCCGCCTTGTTTTGTGTAACCATCTTTGCAAACATATTCGCATTTTGTTGTAGGAGTACAAGCGTTGACGAAGGTTCTGGGAGTTAAAGTGTTTAAATTTACATCATCTTGGTCACACAGAACTGTATTTGATTCTACATCCCCCGTACAATAATTACATTGTGTTACTTCAGTACGTTTAAACATACAAACTGCTCCATACGTGTCGCCCCATCCGTCGTTTAGTCTTCCATTTTCATCAATATTTGTTCCACTCGCAAAAACTAATGAGGGAGTACTACAATTAATTACTCCTAAATGCCCATTGTCAGAATATAAATAAGGGTAAGTGCCTTCAGGAAAAACAGAGCGTATTGAATTACATGAACTCAAAATCTTAAGCCCTTTTGGATTAGTTGAAGTATTAATTGCAACTCTCATTGGAGCATAACTCGTTTTTACTGCAAGTATGTGTTGTAGTCTTTCACTAGAATTTGTAATCAAATTAAATTCAGCAAGACCTTTTGTTTCATATCCTGCAAAAGATTTTCCTAAACAATAAGTATTTTGAGGATCATTTGTACGATTGTCGGCATTAGAACTTGGCGATAAATTATTGTAATTAAAACAATACCTAAAATTATTCACATCAAAGTACTTTCCATTATCGCAAGAATAACAATTTTTATTTGCTATCTCTTGTGCAGTACATTGGGGCACAGAAGTTATTGCGCAGTTTGCACAATCAGACAAACATGCACTTGGTCCTTTTGCAATTTGTTTTATTTCACAATCAGACAAAACTTTTGTATAATAACTAAACTCATCAATTGCTCCCTTAAACGGATTTTTTACATCCGTTCTTCCTGAACTTCCAATGTAAAATTCATTATCACTGCTTGAACTTGCACAAGCAGTTGTTGCAGAGGTTTCAAGTGTTCCGTTTACCCACATTTTTTGGGCGCATTGACTTGAATCCAATTTATCCCAAGTTATTATTACATTATACCAAGTATTGCTTGACCAAGTATTTGTTGTCGAAATTAATGAGTGGTCACTTCCATCCCCTAAATCCGCAAATAAATTCCCGCTTTGGCGAAAGTATAACTCCCATCTATTATTCCAACCCCAAATTCTTGATGTTCCAGTATACGCTGAATTAATATCTATTCCGGGTTTAAACCAAATTGAATAAGTGGAGTCATTTCCTCGTTGAGTGTACAAATAGTCTCCTAAATATATTGCGTTAGAATCAGCCCCATTCACATTTTGTGCATTTCCAAAAAGACTTTTTCCCGTAATTGGATTATATGTTCCGAAAGTGTTTACTGTTGCTTTTAAATCATCCGCACTATCATTGAAAGGAATGTAAATATTTAATCCAGAAAAGTCTAATCCGAGTGTTTGGTCTAATGGGTAAACATTTCCGTTTGGTGAACTTTGTTTATAACATCCACAAATATTTCCTTCATCAATTAATCCATCGCAATCATTATCTATTCCATCACAAATTTCTGTCGGCACAGGCCCACAAGCTCCACAAGCATTTGTAACGCCTTCATCTACCATTCCATTATAATCGTTGTCAACCCCATCACAAATTTCTTGAGTTATTGTAATAGTTTTTGTTTGAGTTAATTGAGGATTGCCTTGAGAAAGAATTCCTTTGTTTATTCCATACGCTGCAAGCGTGTATTGTTGTCCAACTGTTGCATTCGGAATAATTATTGGAGAAATAAATCTGTGTGTTCCAACATCTCCAGAAGCAATGTTAGCACTTGTTGTTCCAACTAGTTGCGCGGTTGCTAAATTATAAGTGGTTCCTAGTGAAGCATAAAAATGAACATCAAGTGTGTTTGAAGTATCTGGAGAGTTATTAACTATTCCACTTCCATCCGCATTTCTTGAGTCTCTTGCCCAACCCGCAGCCCCTTTATTTGAATCTACTGAATCAAGATAACCAAACGGGCATCCTTCATCTATTTTGGAATTAAAATCATTGTCAACTCCATCACAAACTTCAAATCCTGCGCAAACGTTTCCTTCATCTACTTGTCCATCGCAATCATTGTCATACCCATCACAAACTTCTGTCCCAGGTTTGCACCAAGAGTACCGCATATAATCGTATTCATCAAGTGTATCTACTCCCATACACCAAGATCCTTCTTTCCATTTTAATTGGTCCGCGCAAGCCGCCCCAATTGCTAAATAATATTCATTATCTGAAGGGGTTGTGTCGCTTGAGGACGCAAAAAAATCGTGTGTCGCAGCACCAAGAGTGGTTCTTACTTTTACATGATTTCCTGAATAAGTTGAAATTAAATATGATTTCAAAACATAACTTCCATTTTGCGGTAAAGTAATAGTAAATGTTCTATTGCCTACTGGTTGTTGATCATAATTTGTTACAGCTTTTATTCCATCAAGAAGACGTGTTTGCGGAGGAATATTAGTTCCTCCTTGTGCAATAGTTCCTCCAATACAATTAGATCCTGCCAAATCACAAAAATTGTGCCAACTTCCGTTTGGATATTTTATTAGTACTACTGAATAATCGTTAGCAAGTCTATTTTTTCCATCTGCTGTGAATGGATAATAAGTCAAACTTAAATTCGAAGAATTGTTTTGGCCAAAAGAATATGAATAGTGCCCATCAGCAGACCACTTTGCACTTGGAAAACATCCGTAAAATGCAGTTGCAGTGCTTGTAAATCCAGAAACAGTGCAAGGATACCCAGTACAACAAGTTGTACTATTATAACAACATTTTCCAGCAAACACTAATGCAAAGAAAAGCACTAAGAAAAGTAACCCCAAAACTAATTTCCGCATATTAAGAATAGGATTTCATAGTATTTAAT
>CAZIEL010000089.1:0-4586 GCA_964538165.1 uncultured archaeon
AATAAAAGTAATGATTGGAAAAGGAAAAAGAGTAGAAGATGGCCAAGTACTTGGATGCAACTACATAAGTGCACAAGTAAAAGCCAACACAATTGTTTACTTTGGAGATGGATTGTTTCATCCCCTAGGAATTCATTTCTCAACCCAAAAAAAAGTAATAATCGCAAACCCAATTAATTTAGATATCAAAAATCTTGATGAAGAAAAAGACCAATTTATCAAAAGAAGAATACTTTTAATTGAAAGGGCAAAAAACGCCAGTGATTTTGCAATATTGGTTTCAACAAAAGAAGGCCAAAACAGGATTAGTGAAGCTGAGAAAATAAAATCAGAATTAGAAAAGAAAGGAAAAAAAGCAAAAATATATTTAATGGATTTTATTTCACAAGAAGCATTACTTGGAATAACCGCGGGTGCACTAATTAACACTGCTTGCCCAAGAATAAGCATTGATGATTATATGAGTTACAAACAACCAATAATTAATTATCCTGAAGTAGAGTATTTACTTGGAAAAAAGAACTATGAAAAGTACGAACTAGCCACAATTTATTAAAAGGGATTAATAAATGAAAATCGCGATTTGTTCAAGCATGGCTTTTGCAAAAGAAATGATTCAAACAAAAACTGAACTTGAAAAACTTGGGCACAAAGTAACACTCCCCCTAAACACAAAAACCCACGCAGAAGGAAAAATAAAAGAAGAAAACAAGTGGGAAAAAGTTTATTGGGAAGTATTCAAAGGATACTTTAAAGTGATAAAAAAGAATGATGCAATCCTCGTTCTAAATCATGACAAAAATGGAATCAAAGGATATGTTGGAGGAAATTCTCTAATTGAAATGGCCTTTGCTTATGTACTTGATAAGAAAATATTTTTACTTCAAGAGATTCCAAAAATGAATTACACTGATGAAATATTTGCAATGAAACCAACAATTATCAATAATGACTTGAGAAAAATAAAATAAACCTAAATTGGGAATTAAGATGGATAAGAAAGAAATTATTTCAAAAACAGAGGAATTTGTTAAAGATACTCTAAAGGGAGCTGAAGGAGGACATGATTATTGGCACATTTATAGAGTATGGAAACTCTCAAAACGCATAAATGAAAAGGAAAAAGCAGACCAACTTGTTGTTGAACTTGGTGCACTTTTACATGACATTGCGGATTCAAAGTTTTATAATGGAAATGAAGAAATTGGCCCACAAAAAGCAAGAGAATTTCTAACTTCTTTAAATGTTAACCAAAAAGTAATAACACACGTCGAAAAAATAATTTCAAACATTTCATTTAAAGGAGGAAAACACGAACAAGAATTTAAATCAAAAGAATTGGATATTGTTCAAGATGCTGATAGACTTGACGCAATTGGAGCAATTGGAATAGCAAGAACATTTAATTATGGGGGATTCAAAAACAGAGCAATTTATGACCCCAACATTAAGCCCAACTTAAATATGAGTAAAGAAGAATACAAAACAAGTACTGCTCCAACCCTAAATCACTTTTACGAAAAATTATTACTCCTAAAAGACAAAATGAATACAAACGCAGGAAAACAAATGGCAAAACACAGACACAAAATAATGAAAGATTATTTAAAAGAATTTTATTTAGAATGGGAAGGAAAGTTCTAACTTTTAGTTGATAAAAATGCAAAAGCAAAAAGTAATTGCAAAGTGCAAAGAACTTCTTAAAGCACACAAGAAAGGCTGGTTAGGCAACACAATAATGCCTGAAGAATCACACCCCCCTTTTAATGAACTAACCACTGAAGAAAGATTAACCTACTTTACTTTGCCAATGGCACTAAATTATCAAAGAGACAGTTATAAACTTTGGGAAGCAACACTAAGAACATTTACTGACAAAGAAACAAAATGGGTTTTTGATATAAATAAATGCTCTAATTCAAACACAAAAGATTTGCAAAAAAGTTTACTTAAACACAAACTTGCACTTCAACCAAACAAACATATTAACACTTGGAAAACAATTTCAAAAACAATTACAAGAGAATTTGGCTCTTTGGAAAAATTATTGCAAAAATCAGATAATGATTTTATAAAACTAAAAGAAATAGTACAAATAAAACATAAAAAAGATTTCCCTTACTTATCAGGACCAAAAATCTTTAATTATTGGGCATTTATAATTCAAAAATATGGCGGAGCAAACCTTTCTAATTCAAAATTTATTGAAATTGCTCCAGATACACACATAACCAAATGTTCAATAGTGCTTGGAGTAATAACCCAAAAAGAAGCCCTAAAAATTTCAAAAGAAAAACTATCAAAAAAGTGGAGAATTGTTCTTAATGAAACAAAAATCACTCCAATAGAAATGCATTCTCCCTTATGGTTTTGGAGCAGAAATAATTTTGAATACAAATTAAAAAAATAATTTTTAAAAATAATTACTCTTCTTTTTCTTCGCTTCCAGGCAAAGGATTTGTCACAGTTTGAACAACAGTTCCTTTAAATTCTACTCTATGAACAATATCCCTTAAATTCTCAAAATCATTTCCATTAATAAAATAACTTTTTATTTTACTTCTGTGCAAAATTGCTGCTGCATGAGCATCAACAAAAGAATGTCCACCAGGTTTTGATGCTTCGGCCTTAAGTAATGCAACCATTCGAACATGAGACAATTCTTTGTACATCTTTGCATTTGGTTCCTTATTTGGGTCAGCAGAATAAATACCATCCACATTACTTACATTAACAAACTCTGCTTCCAATAGTTCAGCAATTAACGCCCCAACTGCATCAGTAGTTTGACCAGGAATTACTCCCCCAAAAATAGGAGTTTTGTTTAATAGTAAAACAGTTTCTGCTTGCTTTGGATCAATTAAAATCTCTTTCCAAGCATCATCAATTCCAAAAGTAAAAAATAATGCATTCGCTCTAGTCACAGCAATTCCTACCTCATCAAGTTCAAAATTATTTGCCCCCAACGCCTTTGCTCCAGCAGTATATACTCTTGCTACTTTTCCTCCCCCAACAACAATAACAAATCGATTACCCTCATTTTTTAATTCGTTAATTATTTGACAAAACTTTGCTATCTCAGGCGCTCGTAATTTATCATTAAAAAAAACACTGCCCCCAACACTTAAAACAAAAGTTTTTGGGCGAGAAGAATAAGATGAATAGGGAGTAGGAGTTGATTGAGAAGCATTTTCTTCTAAAGAACTAGTTGTACTAGAACTATCCACTTTCGGAGTACCATCAAATTTTTCAAACAAATCAAACATGCTCCTCACCCTCTTTTTGGCTAAATCAATAGCTTTTATAAGCTAACGAAACCGAATTAGTATAGACTTACTTGTATAAATAACTAATCCTAGTTATTTTCTTGAAAAAGTCAAAATAAATTAATATAATGTGTTAATTATGCCAAATATTCAAGCCCTAGAAGAAATAAGCGAAGCAGAAATGGCAGTATTCAAAAAAAAGCTAAAAATGCTTGAAGCTATTAAAGGCAGACACACCGAACTAATTACCCAATATATTCCACCCGGAACAGATAGAAGCACAGTAATGGGCCAACTAAGTGAAGAAGTTAACCAAAGCGGTAATATTAAGAGCCCCTCAACAAGAAAAAACGTGCAAGGAGCATTAAGAAAAATAATAGGATTCTTAAAAAACATCAACTTTAAACTACCCAAAAACGGAATTGTTGTATTTGCAGGAAATGTATCAGAACACGAAGGCAGAAGTGATATTAGATTATTCACTGTAACCCCTGTTAGACCACTAAAAGTAAAAATGTATTGGTGCGATTCAAGCTTTCACTTAGATCACTTAAAAGATATGATGGCCCCAAATGATTTTTATGCAATAATGACAATAGACAAAAACGAATCAACAGTTGCCCAACTAATTGGAAAAAAGTATGAAGTATTAGGACACTTTACTTCAATGGTTCCTGGAAAAACAAGAGCAGGGGGACAAAGTGCGCAAAGATTTGAAAGACTAAGAGAAGAAGCAACTCAAGATTTTTTTAAAAAATCAGCAAAAAAATTTAATTCATATTTTGAACCATACATCCCAAGAGTAAAAGGAGTACTAATTGGCGGACCAGGACAAACAAAAAACTATTTTGTTGAAAAAAAAGTTATCCACCACGAACTAGAAAAAAAAATTATTGGGGTAGTTGACACAGCATATACTGATGAAGGAGGAATACGAGAAATAGTTCAAAAAAGTCAAGAACTATTAAAAGACTCAGAATTCGTAAGAGAACGACAAATACTAGACAAATTCTTAGGAGAAATAGCAAGAGATGGATTAGCAACATACGGACAAATAGAAGTAGAAAAAGCAATTGAAGAAAACCGAATTAATACTTTAATCATCTCAGAAGATATCCCTTGGATCGTATTTAGAGTATTTTGTGAACACTGCAATGAAGAACAAATTGTAATTGTAAAAGAACCAGAAACATTTGAAGAAGCAAAAATTAGATGCACAAAATGTGAATCAAAAATAGAAACAATAGAAGAAATAAGTTACTTGGATTACATGATGGATAAAGCGAAAGCAGTTGGCGCAATAGTTAGAGTAATAAGCAC
>CAZIEL010000090.1:0-4532 GCA_964538165.1 uncultured archaeon
TTCTCCGCACAACACCTAAAAATCGACCCTTTATAAAGTTTTGTCCCAGAGTCCTCTTTCAAGAAACAATTAAATACTTACAAAGTTATCTTCAATAGTTAAATATGACTGTTAAAAAGGACAAATTAAATTTCAGTAAACTTGATTTTAATAAATACCCCAAAAATTCTATGATAATCGTCATTGTTTTTCTAATAATCGTTGTCCTTTTTTATGTATTATTAATCGGGTTTCAACAACCTTTGCCAAAGGAGAAAGCAAAAGATATTATTCTCAAGTCCATTCCTAAAGTTGATTGTGATTTAAATGTACCAATACTGATGGTGGCACTTGAAAAAAAAGATTTGATTTATTGTGATTGTTTTTCTGAGACTGATTTAAGAGAAAGTTGCAAAATAAACGTAATGGATTCATTACTGTTTGATCAAGCAATATCTAAATTTAATTCTGATCTTTGTGATAGTATTTCGAGTTTAGATTTGGTTGCCTTATGCAAAATAAGCACTAATAAAGCAATTGATTATATGGCTATTGAAGATCCAAACTTTTTGGCGTATCGTCAATCCATGGGTAATGATTATAATTTGGCAATAACTACTTTAGAAAAAAATATTGATTTGAACAAAAATGATATTGTGGCTCTTTCTTCTTTATCCCTTGCCTATGCAAATAAAGCTCTTGTTGAACACAAAGAAAATGAGTTATTGCCATTGGCTATTAAAACAATTGACTTGGCGATTGCACTTAACCCCGATTATGCAGAGCTGTACAGAATTAAGGGATTCATTTATGAAGTCCAAGGAGACTATTTCTCGGCTATAAATCAATATAATATTTCTCTTCAAAAAGATCCAAAATATATTCCTGCTTATGTTAATCGGGGTCATGCTTACAACAAACAAGGAGATTTGTATGCAGCAGTACTTGATTTTGAAAAAGCAAAACAACTTGATACAAAACAAGAACACACTGATATTTATGCACAGCTTTGCCGATTATATTCAAGCAATGATAATAATATTTCTGCGGGGATTGAAAATTGTAAAATTGTAATTCAAAGTAAAAATGCAACTGCCGATAATATTTCTGGAGCATATTTGACGCTTGGAGAAACTTATTTGCGTGTTGGAGATTTAAATAATGCCTATAATCAATTCAAGTTAGGAGAAACTTATTTTCCAAATAGTCCTGATATTCTTTCAAGTTTAGCAAGGTACTATAATATAGTTGAAGATTATTCTTCTGCAAAAACCTATGCAAATAAAGCAATTATGCTTGATCCAATGCGCGCAGTAGCTTACAAGTCTTTGTCTTATGCACTTTATCAACTTGAAGATTTGGATAAAGCTGAGGAAGAAGCACTAAAAGGATTGTCTTTTGTTGATATGGATGCGTCTTTACTGTCTCCAAACAAAAAAGTTGTTAAAAAAGACTTTTATTATATTCTTGCAAATATTTATCACTACAAAGGGGATACAATTAATGAAAATAAGTACAAAACTTTGGGTGATAATGAATGAAATTACTTAAGCATTTAGTAACATTTTTTGTACTGTTATTATTTTTTGCAAGTCTTTCTTTTTCATATCCTAGCACTTATACTACTAGCGAACAAGAGTGGATTTCTTCAGGGTATTGGGAAAAATATGATTGGACATATGTGAGTGAGTTAATTAATTTTAGGTGCAATGATGGATTTGTTGCTTGCTGTCAAGTAAGTGGAACAGAGTGTGCTGGATCTTGTGATACTAGGTATAATTGTGGGGATCATGATGGGGGTTGGACTAATGCTGGTCATTATGCCGATTGTTATACAAGTAGCCGGGGAAATTGGTGTACTGATTCAAGTGAACCAAAATATTGGGTGGATACTTCTCACTGGAATTATTATACTCTTTGTCATTATGTTAATGCAATAACTGCTTGGGGTGCTTGTGCTAATCATGTTCAATGGGCTACTGATTGGAGTTGGGGTTCACAAAGGGGTTCAACTTGCAGTAATGTGTCTTTTTCTCAGTATTGTAATCGTTCTCCAACAACCCCCACAGTTGTGGTTACGCCAAATAGTCCTCCAACCACTCCAAAAAAATCCAATGATTTGACTTGTACTATTACTGGTTTTAGTTCGGATTCTGATGGAGATCCAATTACTTATAAATATACTTGGCTTAAAGATGGAGTAATTCAATCAGCGCTTACTCTTGCGGGTTCAACCGCATCAAGTAATACAATCTCTAATGCGAATTTATTTTATAAAGACACTTGGACTTGTTCAGTTTTTCCTGTTGATAATCAAAATATGGCAAGTACTGTATTTTCTTCTGTTCCTGGATTTATGCAACAATCTTCTACAGGTTCTGCTGGTTCTAGTTCAGTTATAATCCAAAACACCCCTCCAACAGCACCAATAATAATGCCGGCAAGTGAGCGAATAATTTCAAGCGGAGATTTGAATATTGTTGTTGATTCGGTTGTTGATCCTGATGTTCTTCCTTCTCAAGTAAGAAGTCAGTCATTGACATATTTTGGTGATGTTTTCCCCTCATCAAGTTTGCCTGTGTACAATAAATTTTTGCCTGTGTGCACTTCAGTAAGTTGCGTTGCTTCTTTTAGAAAGACTGGTTTAGATAGAAAGTTTGACAACTGCATTAAATTAAAAGTATTTGATGGGGATGTTAATTCTCCTGAATCAGATTTTAATTGTCTTCCTGTTATTGATGGTGTTTCGATTGCAAACACTACTCCTGGTGGTCAACTTGCTGGCACTAGTTGGATTAAGAATCACTTTGGAACCGCTATTGATCCTTATGAACAAGTGTCTTGTACTTTTACTGCACACGATAAAGATAATGTTGATTTAAGATCAAATAATCAACTTGATTATGTTGTGACTTTACTTGCTCAAAGACCTGGATTATCTTCAGTTACAGTTTCTGCAAAATCTGGGGTAATTACAAGCGGGAATTCGGTTACTGAAAATTTTACCTTGGACAATTATCCTTCAACTACTCACACTTATCCAATTGGAACTAGATTAATGTGCAAAATTGATATTAGTGATGGTTTCTTTAATGATAGGTTGGTTTCATATTCTGGTTCTTGGTCTCCAAAATATACGTGGGATAATAATGTATCAACTCCAGTTGGTTGGATTGAATTTGTTAACACTCCTCCAACCGCACCAAGTATTCAAAGTCTTGATAGATACAATAATTCTACCGAACTTGGGGTTTATGTTGGCAGTACTTCTGTTGATCCTGATGTTTTTGCAACTTCCCAAGGGGGGCAGTCATTAACTTATTTTGCAAGAATTTGGGATCAGTATAACACTCCAACAAATCCTGCTCCTTTGTGTAATTATAGTAAAACAAAAGGGGATTTTAATGGGCCTCTTGGAGTGGATATGTATTTTTCAGTTCCTCTTGTCTCAGAAAGATTATTTTCAACTGATGCTAGGGCATTTGATGCAAATGAATATTCAAATTGTTCAATGAAAGTGGATAGTAATGAAACTCCCTTTACTCCAACTTGCACTTCTTTTGGATTTAATTCTCTTGATATTGTTCCTTTGGTTTATCCTACTCCTACTGGAAAAACAACAGTTGTGTTTGATGTTAATTGTAATAAATCACCAAAAATTGTTGATAATAAGTGGTTGGTTTCAATTGCAAATGCGCATGTTGAGGATGCTTCTGGTTTAAGTGTTCCTTTGAGTAATTTTATTCCTGTTGTTGATTGTAATTCTACAAATCAATCTTCTAAAGTTGTATTTGATTCTGATGTGGTTGGAGGATATTTAATTGATTTTAATTATGGCGGAGTATACAATGGAAAGCCCCTTTGGTGTACTTCAAACCCAATGCAAGTAAATGTTACTGATAATGGAGGGCCTATTGAAGAAAATGATTTGGGTTTGGTTGTTAAGGATGTTGTTGTTAGGGGTTTTTCTGATGGGACTTTGGATGTTAATTTTGGGGTTTCTGCTGCTTTGCCTGTTGAGGTTACGGGTGTTGTTTTGAGTTCTTCTGGGGTGGGTGTGGGTGCGGTTTATTTGAGGCCTTCTCCTGTTTTTGATGTTCCTGTTGGTTCTTTTTTGAATTTTAGTTCTAAGTTTGGTTCGAGTGAGCCTAGGGTTTATTCTTTGGTGATTACTTATAGGGGTAAGGGTCCTGTTGGGGGGGATGCTTATTCTGATGTGGTGAGGGGGGGTGTGTTGTTTAGTGGTGTTGGGGAGGATGTTGTTTATTTTGATGGGGTTGTTAGTCCTGAAAAGACTTTGACGATTACTTTTGTTTTGACTTCTGATGGGACTGCTGTGTTTGAGCCTGCAAAAATCGCTGCAATACCAGATTCAAATCCAATAATAGCAATAATACTTGTCTTAAGTATAATAGTTGTGTTCTTGATAAAAAGAAAATAATTTATTTACAATCAAGAGAAATAATAGTTTAAGATGTTTGTTTCATTTTGTATTAGGTTAGGTTCTGGTCAAATCCTTTATAAAGACCTAAATAGGAGTTTGCACTCCTATT
>CAZIEL010000091.1:0-4530 GCA_964538165.1 uncultured archaeon
AAGAAAAACAAAAATCACACTATACATAGAATTCCAATAGGATTTCTACAGCGCCACCACAAGAAAAAAGCTTATATATTACCTTAACTATAAATTATAACTGTCCGAAAAATTAGGATTTGGTATGCTTGGTGAGCCTACCCAAAATAGCTGTGAAGCAATGTTTCACAGAATTAAAATCCAAAAACATAACTCTCTAGGTCTCGGCATTATTTTGCCGAGACCAACATCTCATTTTCTAAAAGTGTATGACAATCAACCTCCTGATTGATTGACAAATATTGTTTGAGGTGCAGAACTTTTTTTAGAAAAGATCAATTTAAATCAAGTGAAACCAATTATTTTGTATGCCACTATATGGAAAAGGAATGAAAGGAAAAGTAACTTACTCTTATCAAAAACACCTCGATAAATTAACCATAACAAGAGAAAGTAGAGTAAAAAAACCAAGGGGAGTCAGAGTAACTTATTATGATAACGAATCACACTGGTTATATCACAATACCACCCTTAAGCAAATGCAAAAAAATATGGGATTAAATATCACAGAAATTATTAGAAAAAAAATAAAACCCAATCAACCGCCCATAGTTGTTGAATGGGGTTGTAGTAATGGAGTCGCACTAGCAGGAATTGCAAGAAAATTTGGTGAGAAAGCAAAATATTATGGATTAAGCCACAGAGCGTATCCAGAATGGATGACAAGCAAGAGTTTAAAGAGAATAAAATTAATTCATGCACCTGCAGAAGATTTTTTTAGATACTTTAAGGACGCAAGCATTGATGTTTTTTACGCTCACCAAGCACTTCATTGGTTAGCAGAACAACCAGAATATATTAAACGAGTACTCCCAAAACTAAAAGTTGGAGGCGTGCTTGCAACAACAATCGATTCAGAAAGGCTTGAAGAATTTATCCAACTAAGTAAAAAAAGTAAGCCACTCAAAATTGGAAAGAGTACTTACAAAGTTGAATCAAACGGAAGAGGACTAGCATTTACTAGACTTAATTAAAATCACAAAAACTAAACTAACTTCTAAAAGAACATTGTCAAATAAGGAATCATGTTAAAAGTAATTGAAATTATTAGAATCCAAATGAATAATCTCCCAATTAATTTATAGGTATCTTCTTTATTCATTTTCATGAAACTAAAATAGGGCGCAAGCATTATTTTTGCCATTCTTCCCCCATCAAATGGATCAGAGGGAAAATAATTAAAGCTCCCGGCAGCAAAACTAATTATTAAAAGCAAGAGTAAAATCATTGAAGTATTACTAATCAAAGAATTTGCAATAAATAATTCAGGTTTCATTTGATACCCGGTAGGAATTACTCCAAACTCTACTCCAATCCTTTTAATTTCAAGATCTTCAAAAATAAAAGGAGTAATTGAAACATTCATATCAGAACTAATGTTAGTATCAGGATTAACTCGCCCAATTACAAAATTAATATCTCCATTCGATCTAACAAAATTTTGATTCAACATTCCAATTCCATTAACATCCAATCCATTAATTTGTTTCACAATATCCCCTGCAAACAACTTTCCTTTTGCGGGAGCATTAGCATCAATTCCACAAAAAGAAACAGTGTCTTGAATGCGAACTATTTGAACTCCAGAATAAGTTTTTTCAAAATCCTGCTCAATCGGATCCATTATTGGTTGAACTGCAATAACTAAACCAATAATTAAAATCCAAGCAACAAGAATCGTGAGTAAATTGCTTGCAGATCCTGCACTTAAAACTAGCATTGCTTTTTTGTCCTCAAGAACATTAAATGTTTTATCATCTTGTTCCACAAAAGCCCCAACCGGAATAATTCCTGCAAGCAAAATTCCAACTGATTTAATTTTTTCTTTATAGTAAGCCATCATTATTCCGTGACTCATTTCGTGTATAATTAAAACAAACGCAAGCGAAACCCACCCAATTAAAGGAATAGGAACACCAAGACCCGGAATCTCTACTCCTGGAAGTACGGGCGCAACTGAAGGACACATTTGTTTTTGAACAAATAAACCTATAAAAGAAAGAAAACCATATCCCACAAGCATCATTAGTGACATCCCTCCAAAACCAAGAACAATAAAACCAATCATACAAGGAATGTAAAGCGGAGCAAGAATTGGCAACATAAATAAAATACTTAAAAATTGAACAAAAATTACTCCAAAAATAACTGCTGATACTAAAAGAAGTGCAATTCTTTTCCATCCACCTAGCTTTCTTGCAAACCAATAATCTACTCCAACTAATCCAAATCCAAGTAATAATCCAGCAAGACAAATCTTCTCAAACCACTTACCATGTTTTGCAATACTATTAATTACCCCAATTAATTTTTTGGTTTTTAGCATTGTAAAACCGAATTTAATCAAAAACACTTGCGCATAATCCTGCTTCAACCAATAAATATTAAATCCAATCACAATTCCAAGCACAAAGAACAACCAAAACAACATAGTTGTTCCGGAAGTGAAAAAAACAAGTCCCGATAATACAAAAAGAACTAAATCGATTAGAAAGAATTTATTAAATTCAGAATCACTGGGCTTAACATAAGGCCTAATTACTCTTTTTTTCTTTGCTCTGGACTTAGGCATACAACAAAAAAAGAACTTAAAAGAATATAAACAAGTGCTTTAGTATTGGAAAATGACTAAACTACAAGATTATTATATTTGAAATGAACTTCTTTATTATCATGGCCCCAAAAAGAAAAAAAGTTATCAAAGTACAAAAAAAAGAAGTTGTCCTTGGTTTTCCGTTACAAAAAGCTCGTTTTCAATTAAGAGAACTCTTTAATCAAGCCCCAGGAGCAATCACTTTTTTTAGAGTTCCCCTAAAAAGAGAAAGAGTACTTGCAATTCATCACTCAATTACTGGCCACCAATTAGTTTATGAGCTCAAAAAAAGCCAAGGCGGATTAAAAGCAATTCTTGTTGGGGAATTTACTTCAAACTTTGGGCACCGAATAGTTAAAGACCCTTCATTAAGAAGAAGAGGGATTGCAAGTAATTTGTTTGATATTGAAAAAATAAGAAAATCCGCCAAAAATCTAAAAAGAAACCTTCTTTCTTACCACAAATCAACCACTTTATTTCTTTTAAGTCAAGGATATGTGTTTGATGCTGCTAAAAACAAGTTAGCAACACAAGAACTTGGAATAAAAAGCACAAAAGATTTAATTAGATTCCTAAAGGATCCAAATACTCCAGAAAATTATAGAGTAAATATAGAGCTTACTTTACCTCAAGAATAGTAACCTAGTAAAATGAGTAACATAATAAAATAACTGCAAAATCAAACTAAAAAATAGGGAAAAAAGGAATGAGAGTACCCTGCTTTTTGGGCAAGGCACTCCATTTTAGCATTAATTGACTTTCATCAACTAGTGCTGAGAGGTAGTTCTTGGAAAAATAAATTGTTTAGCAGAACCTCTGGTCCTGCCAAACTCCATTTCACAATTTTATTATTGATTTTACCTTATGAAGTCTAAATCAAGGTCGTTGTTTCTGTATGATCTTGATTCTGATCTTGAGTCTCCTTTTCCAGAGTATTTACCTGGTGAAGACTTGATGTATGGTGAGTGAACTCCTGTGAAAATACAAATTACTTCTAATTTGTTTTCAAAAGTTGGGTCAACTCTTGCTCCCCATATTACAACAGCTTTAGGGTCAATTTTTTCTGTTAGCATTTCACCAACAGCGTTAGCTTCTCCTAAAGTTAAATCAGGTCCCCCAGTGATGTGAATTAAGCATCCTGTAGCTCCACCAATATCTATGTCTAACAAAGCGTTCTTTAGTGTGTCTTCAACAACTTCGTTAACTTTGTCAACACTCTTTGATTCACCAACAGCAATAACTGACAAACCTTTGTTTGACATTATTGATCTAACGTCAGCATAATCTAAGTTGATTAAAGATGGTTGGGTAATAGTTTCTGTAATTCCTCTTACAGTTCTTGCTATAACTTCATCCGCAACTTTGAAAGCGTCTTGGATTGGTAAGTTTGGAACAAGTTCTACTAATCTATTGTTGTCAATAACAACAACAGTATCACAAACTTTTTGCAAAGTATCAATACCTTCTTCAGCTTTGATTAGTCTTGCTTTTTCAAGAGCAAATGGGTAAGTAACCATTGCAATAACAATAGCTCCTTGTTCTTTAGCTATTCCAGCTACGATTGGTGCAGATCCAGTTCCTGTTCCTCCACCCATTCCAGCTGACAAGAATAACATATCTACTCCAGATAATACTTCTTCAAGTGCATTTCTTGAAACTTCAGCAGCTTTAGCACCAACTTCAGGATACCCCCCAGCTCCAAGTCCTCTTGTTACACTCTTTCCAATTAATACTTTAGTTATTTCATCATTAACAATAGCCAAGTGTTGCTTGTCTGTGTTTAATGCAACTAATTGTGCACCTGATATACCCATAGCGGCTAATCTGTTAACAGCGTTACATCCAGCTCCTCCGCATCCTACAACCATTATTTTTGGTGTACCAAATTCTTCTAGCTT
>CAZIEL010000092.1:0-4529 GCA_964538165.1 uncultured archaeon
TTCAAAAGTAATATTGGAGCTTGCTAGTGTTCAGGCCCTTATTCCTAAAAGATAATCCCTAGCTTAAAGAGACTTGCAAGTCCAGTGGCAAATCCAAGTATTGCAATAATTAATTTAATGAATCCGATTAGATTCTTTTTGTTTCTAATTTTTTCTTCATGCCCCTTGTGTTTATTAAGTTCATCTTTTAGATAATCATCCAGGCTCCAACAAATTAGTACTGCGATTGCTAGTTTTATTCCAACGAACAATATTGGATTTATGTTCATTACCATGTTTGAAAAAACATGTTGTTCAGAAAAATTAAAGTAAGTTATTGCAATACTGCTAGCGATTCCATCAATTGCTTGACCGGCCACAATAAAAAGATTTAATGGATCTTGAAATATCTTATATTTTGAGTATTTATTAACAATCCAACAAAGCCCATATGAAACAACAGCTATTAGAATTGATGTTCCAATAAATACTATCCAATTATTAAAGTGCCAAATATTAAATAAAACTAGGGGGATTGCAAATAGGGACCCAAAGAGCATTAATTTTTCTGAGTTTAATTTGTGTCTTATTCCTGAAAATAAAAGTCCAAGCGAAACCAATGCAAAAGTTAATACCCAAATTCCTGGCGTAAAAAACCAAAATCCTAAATCAAATGGGTTTGCCGTTTTAAATATTCCATAAATAGATAGACTTCCTCCTTCAATTTGGTGCATTATTACTCGCATAGAGATTCCAAAAAAGATGTATGGCATTAAGGCAATAAAAAATTTATAATTAAATTCTACTTTCTTTTTTAATGCAAAATAAATTAATGAACAAGCAATTACTAGTAAAATAATATAAACAGCAGTATTTACCAAATTATATCCTTGCATTTGAGGACTTACTATTGGTTTTACAAAATACTCGTAGAAAAAGCTTTGATCCATGAAAATGATAGGAATGATTTGTATTTAACTCTTTTCCTTTAGCGTAATTTATGCAAGAAACGAAAAATCTTATATTAACTAATGTAACTCTTAAAGAAGCTCTAATTCCACTTCTAATGGAAAAAGAAAAAATCTTTGCTACAAGTGCATATGATTCTTTTGGAAATATTGCTGTTATTGAAATTCCAAAAGAATTAACAAAGAGAAAAAAACTAATTGGAGAAACTTTGTTAAAAATTCAACCAAGATTTGAGACTGTTTGTAGTATTGAGAGTAATCATGAGGGTAAGTATAGAGTTCAAAAAGTTAAGGTAATTGCTGGAAAAAAACAAACTGTTGCACTTTACAAAGAAGCTGCTTGTAGTTTTTTAATTCCTCTTGGGCAAGTATTTTTTTCTCCTCGACTTGGCGGAGAAAGACTTAGAATTTCTCAATTAATTCAATCTGGAGAAATAGTTGGTGCTTGGTTTAGTGGGGTTGGTCCTTATCCAATTGTTTTTGCAAAAAATTCTAAAGCCTCAAAAATAATTGGAATAGAACTTAATCCAGTTGCTCACAAATATGCTTTAAAAAACTCTGAGTTAAATAAAGTTAACAAAAATTGTGCAAAAGGTGAAGAAAAAGTTGTTTTTGTTAAGGGGGATGTGAAGAAAGTTTATAAAAAATATAAAGAGTATTTTGATCGAATTGCAATGCCTCTTCCGCATACAGGGTATCAATTTCTTAAAGAAGCATTTTATTGTATAAAACCGCAAGGAATAATTCATTTTTATGAAATTGTTGTAAAAGATGATCTTGCCACTCCTGAAGAACAAATAATGGGAAGTGCCAAAAAAGCAAAAAGAAAGGTTGAGATTATTCGAAGAGCAAAAGTTAGACAATTTTCTCCAACAAAAGAACAAGTGGTTTTTGATATTAAGGTGCTTGAATGAGTGTTGTGAAAAAAAGTGTTCCAAAAAGTCATCTTTTTAATAAAAAAGATTTGGCCCTTTATGAATTAGGGTATATCTTTTCTGATTGTTCGGTATGGTTTGATTCAAAGATGGATAAAAGGATAGCCACTTTTGATTTAATTATAAGGGACATGCCTAAGAATAGAAACTTTCTTGTTTTTTGTGGGATTGAAGAAATAGTTGATGCAATTAAAGATTGGCATTATTCAAAAGAGGATATTAAGGAATTACTTAAAATTGGTGTAATTTCCAAGAATTTTGCAAAGTATTTAAATAATTTTAAATTTTCAGGCGAAATTTATTCAATGCGCGAAGGAACAATCTTTTTTCCTGGCGAACCAGTGATAAGAGTAACCGCTCCAATAATTGAAGCAAGTATTATTGGGGCATTTTTGAGTACTGCAGTTTTTAGTAATACTATTTTTTCTTCAAAGGCAATTAGGAGTGTAATTGCAGCAAATGGAAAACCAGTTATTGGTTCAATAAGTCATAGAGTTCACGCTTTTGAATCATCACTCAAATGTGCTCGGGCTTCATTTATTTGTGGTGCTACCGGGGGAACGGCAATGCCAATATTTTCAAAAAAGTATAATCTTGGGATAAAGGAACCAGCGTTAAATCTTGCTTGTCATGCGTATATTACTTCATTTCCAACAGAACTTGAGGCAATGCGTAAAATTACTACTCGTTTTGGTGCTGCGGCATTAATGGTGGATACATATAATTTTGATAAGGGGCTTGATAATGCGATTAAAGTTGGGCTTGAGATGAAACAAAAAAACAAAGATTTATTTGGAATATTGCTTGATAGTGGGGATATTTATGAGCTTTCAGTTAAAACAAGAAAAAGGCTTGATTCTTTTGGGTTAAATAATACAAAAATTCTTGTTGCTGGAAATCTTGAAGAAAATAGGATTCATGAGCTTGAAATGAAAAAAGCGCCAATAGATACCTATCTTGCTGTTACAGAAGTAGCTACGGTTTATGATGATCCTAAGCTTGAAACAATTTACAAGTTAGCTGAGATTGAAAATAAAGGGAAGGTAAGTTTTTGTGCAAAATTTGCTCCGGGTAAACAAACCTATCCTGGAAAAAAACAGGTGTTTAGAGAATATAAATCAGGGAAGTTTTCTAAAGATGTTATTGGGTTGAGTGAAGAAAAGCTAGGGGAAGAACTACTTGTCCCTGTAATTAAAAATGGAAAAGTAATTTATCATTATCCAAATTTGTGGGAAATTAGGGAGTTTGTTAAACTTCAGCTCTCAAAACTTCCTAATAATTTGCTTTCAATCAAAGAACAACATAATTATCTTTTGGAGTATAGTGAGAAGATTAAAGTTCTCACTGAAGAAATAAGAAAAAAGCATTGTTGATTCAAATTTTTTGCCAAAACTTTTCCTTTTTAAACTAATTCTTTCCAAAGAACTTAGGTGAGCATGAATGGTTTTGAATTTAATATTCTTGGGTCCTCCGGGGGCAGGCAAAGGTACTGTTGCACAAGCTGTAATGAATGAGTATAAGTTAACCCAAGTCTCAACTGGTGATTTAATTAGGGCAGAAATTGCTTCTGCTTCGGTTCTTGGAAAACAACTTGCTGAGGTAGTAAATAAGGGTCAATTGGTTAATGATGATCAAATTGCTCAAATGCTTGAAAAGGAAATTAAAGTGCAGGCAGCAAAGAAGACTTTTAACGGATTTATTTTGGATGGGTTTCCAAGAACTCTTCCTCAAGCACCAATGCTTGAAACTATTTTGGGCAAGGTAAATCAAAAACTAACTGCTGTTATTTACATTGAATCCTCAAAAGAAAGTGTAGTAAAAAGACTTTCTTCAAGATGGACTTGCGAGAAATGCAAAAAAGTGTATAATACATTAACAATTCCTCCAAAAAATAAAGGGGTTTGTGATGATGATGGAGCTAAACTAATTCAAAGAGATGATGATAAACCAGAAACAATTGCAAAAAGATATGATACTTTTTTAGAAAAAACTTCTCCTTTGATTAAGTATTATGAGGATAAGAAAATTCTTCATAAGTATGATGGGAATGTTTCTCCTGAAGAATCAATTAAATCTGCAGAAGAAATAATTAAAAAAATAGCTGCAAAAAAATGATTGTGCATTGTCGTTGGGCTTAAAGCTCAATGACTTCCATTATTTTCAAAAATTTGTATTTTAATTTATTTTTTTGTAGTTCTTCTTCTAGTTTATTTTGGTCTCCGGGCAGTTTTGTATTATCATAGTGCATTGGGAGTACTAGTTCTGCATTTGTTTCTTTTGCAAACATTGCTGCCTCAAAAGGGCCCATGCACACTCCGTGATTATTGAAAGGGAGTAAAATTATATTGCATTTGTATTCATTTGGAAAACAAATAGTATCTCCGGTGTGGTAGATTGTTTTGTCTTTGCAGTGTATTAAAAATCCAATTGCCTCATTAACTTCTTTTTCGCCCTTTAGTAATGGGTTGTATCCATGTATTGATTTAGTAACTTCAATATTTATTTCTCCAAGATTAAATTTGTCTTTTTCTTTTATTATTTCAAATGTTGTGTTGGGGTAAGTGTTGGCAACTTCTTTAGTAGAGTAGATTTTTGTTTTAGGGGAGATTATTTTCTTTACAGTTAGTTCATCAAAATGATCCATGTG
>CAZIEL010000093.1:0-4459 GCA_964538165.1 uncultured archaeon
ACTTGTCATAAACGTGGTTATGCTTTCGAAGTTTATAAATCTTATTTGAAATGTAAATTGCCAAAGGAAAAGAATCACTTTATTAACTCCAAAATTCTAATTTTATTTTATGAAAAAAGTAATTATGATTACCGCATTAATTTTATTACTACAAGGCATATTTGCAACCGCAATGAATCAAAATACAGCCATGATCCAAGTAATGCCTTATGATTATTGTATAGATAAAAATGGAAATCCAAAAGAAGGGTGTTTTGAATACGCTCAACCACTGAGTTTAGATGATTGTAATTTAATAAAACCCAAATTTGATAACTATGAAAATTTACTTCTTGGGTGCTATATGAAACTTGCTTATAGAAATCCTACTGCTTGTGATCTAATGCCTTTTAATGATGCAAATAAACAACTTTGTTTTATTCGCGCAAGATCCTGTGAGAAAATCATTGACAGTAGTGAGAAAGATGCTTGTTATAATGCAAAGTTAGACTGTGATAAAATATCTGCAGAAGGTAAACGAAATATTTGTTTATCAACACTGAATAAAAAAAACACTGACTCTCTAATTGGCACAATTCTTTATTATTTAGCAATAGCAATTTTGATTATTAGTCCATTAATAGTCATCGCAATTATAATAAAAACAATTCTTGACTTCTTCAAGCACATCTCAATAATCTCTTGGGTAATTCGAATCACCTTAATTATTTTCTTTATTGTGCTTTGGGTAATAGTAGGCATACTATTCTTAGCGTTCACAATGGCGCCAAAAATATATTACTAATAGTTAAGTGATTAATTATATGAACTTTAACAATTATTACTTGGATTAATTTGTTGCATTAGTTGGTCCAAGTACTTTTCATTCCACCAAATTCTAAACTTTTCCCCATTATTTTGACTCATACACATTTTTTCTTCACTAATAAGCTCAAGCAGTTTTTCAAGATTATCATAATCAGTAATTCCTTGGTAATCATAATTATTTAACATTACAGTTTTTGCATTCATTAAATAATCATAACTTGATAAAATAGTGTTTCCTATTGGAGTGGCTTTTGGAGTATTTGCAAGCATTTTTGGTGTAAAGAAAATTGTTCCAAGAGTTAATTTCCCCGAAGTTGTTCCATTCCAACTTAATTGTTTTATCCCTCCAAGCGTAGCAGTTTCAATAAATCTTCTCTTGTCATTTCCTTCAAAATCTAAGCACTTTTCTCTACCAATACTTGAACTTGTCATTAACCATTCTTTTTGAACAGTGTCAAATCCATCAATATCACTTAATGAATATTGCATTGTTGCTTGACCATTTTGACTTACAATACTCATTGCTACAGGGGTTGGTTGAGATGGAGAAAGGATTATTCTTTTGCTTTGATTGTCAATAATAAAAACAATTCCTTTATTTAATTCCATACTCTCTTTTATTTCTTGTCCACTTAATTTAACAAGTGAATTTCCGTAATCAAATAATCTATTTTCTTGATTTATTTTTAATTCAACTCCTGTTATTGATGAACCATATTCTTCTCTTTTTAGATAACTATTTTTCTTTCCAACTTCTCCATCGAACGGAGTTTCGTAAAGTAAATTATAATTACTTGCTTTTTGAATAGGAACAAAAGTTACGTTTATTGTTGAATTAGGCTCATTATTCATAAATATTGAAGGGATGTTTTCATTCTCTTCATTAATCTCAATTTCTACCCTATATAATCCCCCATAAGGAAGGATTGTGTTTAATTGGGTTCCATCTCTTACCATGTAATTTAGTTTATCTTGTTTTATGAATTGATCAAATCCACTTTGTGTTGCTGTTGATCTAAAGAAGGGGTCTGAAGTAAATGGCTGCGAAGAATAATGTTCTACAAAGTCAGTTAGAAGATTTTTATTATAATTATCTTTAATTAAATAAGCATAAAAGCTTGTTAATTTTGGTACTTGTGATTTTTTTCCACCCAGATACAGTTCGTTTATTTTCTTTAATTTCTTAAATAAACTTACATTAAATTGCACTCCATCACAGTATGTGTAATTTGTATTAGTGTTTTCACACTGGTTTTCACTAATTTCATCCCATTTCCAATTCAAGAGTAATCTTGGAACGACTTTACTTCCACTTACTCCTTCTTCTCCAAGATAATTATAACAACTAGTTTTTGGCCCAATTAATTTTACTCTATATTTTTTTTCTTCTTTTTCATTTCCATTGATCCAATCTTTTACACTAATTTCTGCATACTCTGTTCCAATTAGATCATTTCTTGTTAAATTGAAATCAATATCTGGCGAATCAATTTGTGGAGATGTATAAACAATTTTTCCATCAGCACCATATACTATGTTTCCAATATATTCACCGTACAAATGTTGTCCTCTTAAGTAAAATTTCATTCCAATATTTGGCAAATCAGTAGGGTAAATTCTTAACCAGGTTTTTTCGTCGCCTAAAAATTCAATTAAAGGATCATTAGCATCAGGAACAATAAATGCTTCACTACCTTCTCCCTTTGTTTGCTTTGCAACAAATTCAGGGGAAACAAAATTTTGTGGAGCAATTTCAAGCATTTTTATTGCAACAGGGGCATTTCCCTCATACCATGTTTCTCCCTTTTCATGGTCATTTAATTCATCAACAGTAGTCCATTTTGGAGTAGGACTTGCGCTAATTCTTCCAAAATCATACACTTTTCCTTCTACAGGATTTGTAATATTAATATCAATTATTTCTTCAGCTGTTCTTTGCATAAAAGTGTGTAATGCTCTAAATAGATCAATTTGCATTCTGATTTGTCCTTGATCAAGTAGGATTCTATGATTGCCATAATAATTTTCTACTTTTGCACGAACATAAGGTCTATTTGCCCCTCCAACAATATTCACTTCTCCAATTTCCATTATGTCATGTACTTTTCCACTTGCTTGCAGAATTTCAAATTTGATTGATTCTGGTCCAACTCCTTTTCCATAACTTTTTGGGCAATCTTTAATACTGCATCTTATGTAACCTGGAGCTTTTGGAGAATGATAAGTAGGTACTCCTAAATAATCAGTTGGCTCATCCCAGTACCATTCAATTTGAAGTGGATCAGTTGGATAAGTTGATGGGGGAGTAGTGGTCCAATAATCACGGTTATAATCTGAATCAGCTCCTTGAGTTAAAAACAAACTAATTGTATTTTCATCAAGAGGAGGATAACCTTTGATTGTTTTTGGAACTATTTTACCAAGCATATCACCCCTATTCCCCGCATAAACAGTTATGACTTCTGATCTTGAAGAAATGGTTTGATCAACTGGAATGTGATAAGGGGGAGTATATGTTGTAATATCCAGTAGCACAGGATTAAGATTTGAAAAAGTAATCCTTTTGTTTAATTCTTCATTTGTAAATTTTGTTTGTTCAATTGACGGTTCATTGTGAGAAATTGTTTCTCCGTCATAAAATAAATTTTTACATGCGTCAATTGATTCTTCTTCAACCCACTCAAGTGGAGAAGTTGGGGTTAATCCCCCAAGTGGAGTTGCATAACTTTTTCCCCTTTCATGAATTGCTCCAATTATCATGGATCTAATTATACAAGCAACAAATCCTTCCATTGCATTTGCAGTTACTTTTACTTTTCCACTTACTTCTCTTGGAAGGCCAGGTTTATTGTAACTTAATGAAACACTCCCTGTATTAATACTAACTTGAGGATGATAATTATCTTTCCTTCCTGAATAACACTTGTTTGAAATAACTCCACTTGCTTGAGTCAAGTCACTTAGATTAAAAACAGCATCACTCATCTCAAAACAAGAGTTTTTGTCCTGTACAAATACATCAATCGAACCAACTTTGTATGGTTCAATATTACTCACAAAGTTTATTTCATACAAACCATAAATCTCTTCAACTAGTTCGGCTCTTATGGTAATTTCCTTTGATTGTCCTTTTTCTAATCCAAATCTTTTTTCAGAAACAAATAGAGGCGTAACAATTTCTATTATTCTTGATTCTTCGCATTCAGATAAAACCTTTATTTTAGAGGAAGATTCATCTTGATATAATTTTATTGTGCTTGGAACAACTTTTGAGATGTCATTTTCTTCAACTAGAACTTTTATGCATTGCTCTGGAACAGGTCTTTCTTCTTCAAAAGAATTTTTTACTATAATATTAATGTCTTTTGAAATTGAATCTTTTGAATCAATTGCAGTGAATAAAACAACATCTCCTTTTTTTAGATTAATTGCATTAAATTGAGTAAAACTATATCCATTTTCATCAGTTTCTCCCTCAGCAATTAATTCTTTTACCCCACTTTTAACCAAAAATGCTTTCCAAATTGTTTGTGCTGGAGATGAATTTTCATATCTTGTTTGAACAACAAAAAATGGGTAATTTGCCCCGGGTTCAAGCGTGTTTTGTTTTCCATTTGCATTAATATTTATTGATATTTTATCCTTATTTTTC
>CAZIEL010000094.1:0-4451 GCA_964538165.1 uncultured archaeon
ATGTTTCAAGAATAATAGATACTAATTCAGGATACATTGGATCTACTGGCACTGATTATAATTATTTGGTTTTGAATTCGAATAATGGTTTGGATAAAAACGGGCACATTTATGGAACACAAATAGAACCAACAATTGAAAAAGATTTGAATATTGGGCTAAAGGGATTGTGGCACCTAAATGCTGATACTACTGATTCTAGTGGAAATGGAAATAATGGAACATGGAATGGAACGCCAGTATATACAACTGGACTTTGGGGAACTAATGCGGGAAGTTTTAATGGATCTAACACAAAAGTTTCAATTCCAACTTCGATTTGTCCACAACCTGAAATAACTATTTCCGGGTGGGTAAAAGCTAATTCGTTTTCAGCAAATACCCATATTTATGGGGATAGGGATTCTGTGGGCACTAATGAATTTCATGTGGGCTTTCCAAATGGTGTTTTGAGTGCTACTGGATATTGGAATAGCGCATATCAATTTTCAATTGTGGGCCCAACCGTGTTGAGCGGGACTTGGTACCACATAGTGGCTTCGTATAAATTAAATGAGGCAAAACTTTATTTGAATGGAATTTTGGTTGGTTCTGACACAAGTGTGGTTGGTAGACCAAGTGCAACTGTGAATTGTCAATTTGGAAGTTGGTTTAGTGATAGTTATGCTCTGAATGGGTTATTAGACGATGTGGCTTTGTGGAATCGTGCTCTTGATGCTAATGAAGTTAAAGAGTTATTTAACAAAGGTGCTGCGAGAATTGGAGTAAAGTATAGGTCTTGTGAATCAATTTCTTCTTGTACTAGAAATTGGTCTGCTTTAACTTATCCAACCACAACAAATCAAATTTCTTTAAACACACTTGATGGAAATCGATTCATTCAATATGCTCTTTATCCTGCCCTTTATCAATTTCCTGACGGAAACTATCTTCCACAAGCATTTGCAACAATAAAAGACATTAATATTATTTATACTAATTAAGAGTTAGAGTGAGCTCTCTTTTTTTATTTCAACTGTCTTGCAATAATTACAAGTAGTAATTCTTTCTCGTATTCCCACAAAGTGTGAGCTTATTCGTTTATTGTAATCGACGATAATGTTGTCTGATCCGCACAAGGCACATTTAGGCAAAAAATGCTCACCGTAAAAAATAAAAATGACAAGTATAAAAAGGAATTAGTTCAAAACTCAATCAATTAGAAATATTGCCTAAATTTTTATTTAAAGTGCAAATAAGGTAGTTTTTGTTCAACGCTTGCAATTCCAACTTTGTTTTGTTGCAAAATGGTTAAAGCGTCATAGGTTCCGTTCAAAAAAGATTGCCTTCTCCCTTCAAGCATCTCAAGAGCAACTTCTTTATCTCCATATTTTACTTTTTTTTCTTTAATGTCAATTGTTACTTGGTTAGTTGGATTGGTTGCTAAAAAATCAATTAGTGGAGCAATCTCTATTTTTGGAATAGTTGCTCCCACAACTCCTAGGGAAGCACAATTTCCCGCAAATATTTCTGCAAAACTTTCAGCAATAATTGCGCGTATCCCATATCTGTACAATGCTTGTGGAGCGTGTTCTCTTGAAGAACCACAACCATAATTTGCTCCTGCAACTAAAATATTTCCTCCGCTGAATTTGGGGTCATTAAAAGGGTGTTCTAAAACTTCTTTGCCTTCTTTGTTTCTCTCATCAAAATAAACGTACTTTCCCATATTTGCAAAAGTAATTTCTTTCATAAATCTTGCCGGGATAATATCATCAGTGTTTTGATCATTAGCTGGTTTAGGGATAGCTTTTCCAGTAACTTTTTCAATAATATTTTCTTTGATAATAAACTCTACCATAAATTTCACCTTGACTAAAAATATTTTCTTGGATCTGATATTTTTCCTTCAATTGCGCTTGCGGCTGCAGTATAAGGACTCACTAAATGAGTTCTTCCTGTTGGGGAACCTTGTCTTCCTTTGAAGTTTCTATTTGAAGTAGAAGCACTCCTTTGATTTCCAATTAGTTTATCTGGATTCATTGCAAGACACATTGAACAACCTGGGTGACGCCACTCGCACCCTGCTTCAATAAAAACTTTATCGAGCCCCAAACTTTCCGCTTCTTTTTTTACCATTTCAGATCCCGCAACAACAAGAGTTCTAACCTTGACTTTGTTTCCTTTTAAAATTTTTGCAGCTGCCTTAAGATCACTTATTCTTCCATTAGTACAAGAACCAATAAACACAACATCAATTGGAATTTCTTCTATTTTCTGTCCAGGAGTTAAACCCATATAATTTAATGCATCATTATATTCCGCCACTTCTTTTATACTAGTATCCGTGAGTAGAGGGACTATGGTAGAAACACTTGTTGTTTGTTCTGGATTTACTCCCCAAGTAACCATGGGTTCTAAATCAGAAATATTAATTGCGATTGTGTCATCATATTCTTGATTTGGTCCAGATGCGATTGACATCCAGTACTCAACAGCCTTGGTGAAATCTTCTTTTGGGGCTTTTAGTTTTTTATACAAGTATTCAAAAGTTACTTTGCTTGGATTAACATAGCCTAGTCTTGCTCCGCCCTCAACAGCTAAATTACAAAGAGTCATTCTTTCTTCCATACTCATTCGATCAACAGCTTCACCACCAAATTCATAAACAAAACCAACTCCACCCTTTACTCCAAGTTTTTTTATAATTGCAAGTGCAACATCTTTTGCGGTAACTCCTTTTTGTAATTGACCAACAACATTAATTCTTCTAACTTTTAATTTATCCATTGCCATTGTTTGAGTTGCTAACACGTGAGAAACTTGGGTAGTTCCAATACCAAATGCAAGTGCTCCAAACGCACCATAAGTACAAGTGTGACTATCTCCACACACAACTAATTGTCCTGGCCAAATAATTCCCTGCTCAGGAAAAGTAACATGACACACTCCTTGAGTGCCACTGCCTTGTTCACAATAAGGAATATTAAATTCTTTGGTATTTTTTTCAAGTTCCGCAGTCATTATTTCTGCTTGAGAATCTTTGTAGGGTCTTATGCAGTCATCAGTAGGAATAACATGATCAGTAACAGCAGTGGTTAATTCTGGGTGAGAAACTTTTAATCCCCTATCTCTTAACATTTCAAAAGCTTGAGGAGACGTAACTTCATGCATTAAATGTCTTCCAACAAAAATTTGGGTTTGGCCGGTTGGAAGAATTCCAACAACATGTGAATCCCAAACTTTATCATACAAAGTGTTCTTTGACATAAAATCACTCTACAAATATTACTTTCTACTCCTTAAAAAAGCACACGCTTCATTTACTAATTTATCAAGTTTCATTGTTTTATAATTTGGATTTCTAATATTAGTTAGTGCTGCTTCTTTTAATGCTTCAGCAGCTTTAACTTCGCCCATTAATTCAAGCATCATTGCGTAAGAAAGAAAAGCTGCTTCAGGTTTCATTTGTTGAACTTTCTCTTTAACAAAAGTATTTGGAACAAGAGCTCCAGTTGCATCAACTTCATACCATTTGTCAGGCGCTGTTCCATGAATTGGTTCAAACATTGAAGGAAAAACTTTTGTCGGATTAATATTTCCACTAACTGCACTACCAATTCCTCCTTGAATAACTGCTCCAGCATCAGTAGCAATATCCCCAAACATGTTTTCTGTTATTACAACATCAAATTGTTCAGGTTTTAGAAGAATTTGCATTAAGAAATTATCAATATGCATGTACCTTGCTTCAATATCTGTTCGCTTTTTGTACTCTTCAAAAACTCTTTGCCAAGGAGAAGCGGCATAAATCAAAACATTTGTTTTGAAAACAAAATGAATAATTGGTTTTGTATTCTTGTTTCTTAATTTTCCTCTCTCAACTGCATATTCAGCTAAACGTTTTATTCCTTTGTAAGTGCACTTCATTATTTGGTAGCCAGCTTCTTCTTCAGTCCCTTTTTTTTCAATCCAACCCGCATCAACGTACAATCCTTCTGAGTTTTCTCTGCAAATTTCAAAATTAATATCTTTAGAAGTTTTGCCTTTGAGTATTGATTCAACTCCTTCTGGCAAAACCACTGGCCTAAGATTAACGTATTGATCAAAAGCTTGTCTAAGTTTTAGTAAAATTCCAACTTCAAGAACCCCTGGTTTAATTTTAACAGGGTCTCCAATTGCACCAAGATAAATTTGGTCAAATTTTTTTAATTCATTAAGTTCTTTTTCTCCAAGTTCTTTTAAATTATTTTTCAAAAAATAATCCGCATTATAATCAAATCTAGTGTGCTTAATTGGTTTAGTTAAAAGATGATTTAGTGCCTCACTTGCTTTAAGGGTAGCTTCAGTAACTGTAATCCCATTCAAATCTCCAGGTATTACTGCAATATTGTGAAACTCACTCATCAAAATCAACCCCAATCAATTAACAAAATAAGTTGAAATTAGTTTTTAAAAGAAACTGGACAATC
>CAZIEL010000095.1:0-4365 GCA_964538165.1 uncultured archaeon
AATCATAAGCAAACCTTAAATAACACAAAAAACCTAAAACTAAGCATGGCGACTGATTATTTAGAAGACCTAATTGGGCAAGCTAAAGCAAATTTACAACAAGTACAAGACCAACCACAAAAAATTGAACAAAAAGAAGAAGAAGTAACTCAAAGTGTACAAAAAAAAGACATGCAACAACTCAAACAAAAAACACAAGACGAACCCGAAACAGAAAATTTTGAAAAAACCGCAATTGAAAAAGAACTTGAAGAAAATAGTAGAAAAATTGAACTCAAAAGTTATGGGGAAGTAAAAATATATAGAGTTCCTGGAAAACCACTTGCTTATTACTACGTGCCAACCCCAAAACCAACTGCGGCAGAAAGAAAAATAATTAACACTCTAAAAGAAGCTACAACAAGACTAATCGCGATTGCCCCTTACAAAATCAGAAATCCTGAAGAAAGAAGAATTATTTATAAACAAAAAATAATTGAAATAATAAAAAATAACCCAAACTTAAAAATTCCAGAAAGCAGAATGTCATTTTATGCTGATGCAATAGTTCGAGAAATGGTCGGATACGGATTGATTGATGATTTAATCAAAGATGATCATCTAGAAGAAATAATGGTTGTAGGACCAAAAAAACCAATTTATGTTTTCCACAGAGAATATGAAATGATGACAACAAACATAGAGTTTTTTAGTGAACAAGAAATTGAAGATCTAATAAATAAAATTGCAAGAGAAGTTGGAAGAAGAGTGGACGTATCCGCACCACTACTTGACGCAAGATTAACTGATGGTTCACGTGTAAACGCAACAATACCTCCCGCAAGTATTAGTGGAGGAACAATTACAATAAGAAAATTCCGCTCAGACCCCTACTCAATAGTTGATCTAATTAGATATGGAACAATAAACAGCGAAGCCGCAGCATTTCTTTGGATGTGCGTTGATGGACTTGGAACAAAACCAGCCAACATACTAATTGCAGGCGGAACAGGATCAGGAAAAACAACACTGCTAAACGTATTAGCCTCATTTATTTCGGACAGAGAAAGAGTAATAACAATTGAAGACACAGCTGAATTAAATCTTGCAATAAAACATTGGATAAGACTAGAAGCAAGACCCCCCGGGTTAGAAGGCGCAGGAGAAATACGAATGGATGTACTCACAAAAAATTCATTAAGAATGAGACCTGATAGAATACTTGTTGGAGAAATTAGACACGAAGAAGCATTTACTCTCTTCACCGCAATGAATACAGGACATGATGGTTGTTTAGGAACTGTGCACGCAAATTCTCCAGAAGAAACACTAATACGTGTGACATCCCCCCCAATGAGTGTACCAAGCATAATGATGTCGGGGCTTGATTTAATAGTTGTAGAACACAGATATTATGATCGAAAAAAAGGAACCATCAGAAGAATAAGCGAAATTGCTGAAGTGTATGGTGCACTTGAAGGGAACGCAAAAACACAAACAATATTTCAAAGAGATCCAGCAAGAGACGAACTAGATAGAACACTAATTGAGAGCAGATACTTAAAAGTACTCCAAACTTTCACCGGAATTCCAAAAGACAAAATAATGTCTGAATTAGCAGCAAGGAAAACCTTTTTAGATAACTTAGTTTCTAAGAATATACGAAGTTTAGCAGATGTATCGCAAAATGCAAAAGACTTCATACAAGCAAAACAAGCTATGGGTGGAAGATAATGCCTCTTGAAACACACGCAGATCAACAAGAAGTAGAAAAAATTGTTGAAACAATGAAAAAAAAATACCGCGAGGAAGGAATGAAATTTGATGAAGTAAGCGGAAGTTTAAAAGAATTAAGAGGAATAATCGCTGAAGACACTTATTCTAAAGTAGATATAGAGAACAAAGAAGATTTAGAAACATTTGATTCAAAACTAGCAAAACAAATAGGAAACTTTTACTTGCAAATGAGATCCATCTTAAAACCGCTACAAGAAGCTCTAAAAAAAATACCATTCAGCGATGAAATTGGATACTACTTATATTCAGCAAATATGCACTATTCTGCAAACCAATATTTAGCGCTAACAAGCGCAGTAGCATTTATTGGAGCCCTAATGGCACTAATTGCAGGGCTCTTTATTGGGGGGGTTCTAGCAGCAACAACAAAAAATTTAATTTTTGCAACACTTTTACCGCCAATACTTGCAATAGTAGTTGGAGCAATTAGTATAGTTGTAATGCTAAACTTACCAAAACAAAAAGCAATGGCAAGAGGAAATGCTTGTTCAATAGAACTACCATTCGCACTAAGACACATGGCAACAGAACTAAAAGCAGGAATCGGATTATATAAAACAATTCAAGCAGTAACAGCAACTGATTATGGAGTACTAAGTGAAGAATTTGCAAGAACAGTAACAGAGATAGAAGAAGGCACTGACACAAGCCTGGCCCTAAAACACATGGCACTAAGAACACAAAGCAAACCACTAAGACAAGCAATTAACCACATAATAAGAGCAATGCGAATTGGAGGAAATCTTTCAAGCATAATGAGCGAAATTGCGGACGATGTTTCGGATGATTTAAAAAACAGAATAAATGCGTTCTCACAAAAAATGAATTTCTTTTCAGTAATATTCATTTTCCTTTGTATAGTACTCCCCGTATCAATAATGATACTTGGAGCAATAAGAAATTCTCCAATAGCATCAACCGCAGGAGACTTATTTAAAGCCGTACCCCTAACCCCCCCAACAATGTTAATGTTTTATTTGATATTTATGCCAATGGTTTTTGTAGCGATGAACGCACTTGTGTATATAACACAACCAAAGATGTGAAAATATGGTGGAAAAAAATATTTTGCAAAAATACTCGGATTGGGTTGAATTTAGTAAAATGCGTTACCCCGCAACAGTATGGATATTACTCTCTCTTGGAATAACAATATTTGTTGGAATCGCAAGCTTCGCATTCACAACTTTAGTTATAAAAGAAGTAACACTAATACCAATTGCATTTAGTCTTGCCTCACTAGTACTAATGATAGGATACCCCTACATGAAAAAAGAATCAATAATTGATTCAATAGAAAAAAACTTTAGTGATGCACTAAAACAAATGGCGGACACACTAAAAGCAGGAGACACTTATGAGAGTGCTCTTAGGGAAATAGTTGAATCAGATTATGGAAGACTAAGTGAAGAAATGCAACTAGCACTAAGAAGACTTGAAGATGGAGAAAATTTAGAAACTGCACTAAGTGGATTTTCAGATAGAATTGATTCAAGACTAATAAAAAGAACAATAACAATTGTGCTTGATTCAATAAAAACAGGGGCAAGTTTGGCCGAAATACTTGATGAAATAGCAGAAGATGTAAGAGACTTCCAAAGACTAAAAGAAGACAGAAAAGCAAACACAACAATGCAATTCTTATTCATGGTTGCATCTGGAGGAGTAATCGCACCCCTAATTTTTGGAGAAATTAATGCGGTTGTAAACAATTTTTCAAAAATCAGTGCCCAAGCACTAAGTCCAGATCAATTAATTGCAGCAACACAAACAAATAACTTCATAATTATGCTAATCCAATTATACTTAATAGTAGAAGTACTTGGCTCAGGAACAATGATGTCTTTAATCAGAGAAGGAAAACTTAACAAAAGCATTATATACATCCCATTACTATTATTGTTAGCATTTGTGATGTATTATGCATCAGCATTTGTAATAAAAGCACTGTTGAACGGGTAATTAATATGGAAGAACGCGCACAAGTACCAATAGAATTTTTAGGAATAGCAATAGCAGTAATACTAATTGCTAGTATTGCGGCATATATGATGAAAAGCACAGCAAACACACTAAATGATACTGCTAGCAACCAAGCAAAACCAACTGGTCAATAATTAAATTGGTGAAAAAAAGTGGAAGAAAGAGCACAAGGAGCAATAGAATACTTACTAATTTTAGGAGCAGCAATCCTAGTTGTTGCAATCGTAATTGTAGCAATGACAGGAATAGTACAACAAGGCCAAGGACAAAACGATACCGCAATGAATGACCAAAACAAGTTATTTAATGATTTGAAGAACTAAAACTAAACAAGCTAATCATTTTGAAAATTAACTAGAAAGCTTTAAATATACCAATACCGTAGGTGTAATATTCGAAACTTGAAAAGGAGGGAAACTAATGGAACGAAAAGGACAAGGTGCTATTGAATACTTACTAATAATTGGAGCAGCAATCCTAGTTGTTGCAATCGTAATAATTGCAGTAACAAGTATCCTTCAACAAGGACAAACACAAAACACTGGTGCTGTAAGTGATCAAGCTAAACAAGCTAACACACTAAAGTGTCAAGGAGATATTAACGCA
>CAZIEL010000096.1:0-4314 GCA_964538165.1 uncultured archaeon
AAAGTTGGTAACATCGTTAAATTAGACACAGCTACACCAAACGGAAAATCAATCATTGTTGGAGGTTACTTGGTAAATACTCAAGCAACTAACTTGATGATCGATGGCGTTTCAATCCAAGAAAGATTGCAAAATAGTGGTGACTGGGTTGCTGCTGTATTACCAGAAGGCAAAATAGTTGTTGCTGGATGGACTGCAGAAGACACAGGATCAGCTGCTGCTCAATTGATCAGCGCTCTTGAAGGATTCATGTAAATAGTTTAATTATAAGACTTGGTAGTAGGTCTATGACCTGCTACTAAGTTTCTATTTTTTTTTATTTTTATTAATAATAATTTTTGTTGCGGTTAAACTATTATTTATATTACTATTGTAAGAGGAATTGGTTTATGGTTAAAAATATTCAAGCAAAAGAAAAAGTTGCTCCAAAAGCGAAGGAACCCGAAGTTATAAGTGAGCAAACAAAAGAAGTTATTTTGCCTCCGCAGAGTAAATTAAAATCAAAAAAGAAGGACATTAAACTAATTTTAGTTGTAGGACTCATTGTTTTAGTGTTGTTAATTGGACTATTTTATTTTTATTCTACTCCAACCTATCGTTTTTCTTTTATGGTTAATGGGTCTCCTTTTGTTTCTAATGAGTATACTCCAAGCGAGTTCTTTAAAGAATTTAAGGACTCGAACAATTTTATTGTTTCTGTTGATTTAGTTGATGGGAACGCTACTCCTTGGGAAGTAAATTCGCTTAATTTGTGGTTAATTGCATTAAATGCTGACAAAAAAACTGTTGCTTCGCTAGTAAAAACAATTGATTCTAAAGGAAACTTGAATAATTGTATTACTAATGATGCAAATGTGTTAGTAAGTAGGACTCTTTCTGCAGAAGAGTGTAATACTCTAGTTAGAGATTATAATGGGGTGCTTGTGGAGATAAAAAAATCTAGTGAAGATGTTGTTTTTTTATCAAAAAATAAATTAGAAATTAGGGCATCAAGTGGAAAAATAGCTACTGCTTTAAGTAATGCTTCAATAAAACAATTTTATCCAAATTTTGAGGATCTATTAAATTTGATTAATGAAAAAATTGGTTCAATTAGTTAACTATTTTAATCAATATTTTTGACTCAAAACCCTTTTATTCTGTTTTTGGTTAATTTAGTTAGTGATTCTATGGGCAAACCAATGAAAGTACTTCCATTATTTGATAAAGTGCTTTTACTTGTTTTATTTGGACTAGTTTTTGTTTTACTTGCAGCCAGTTTATTTTTACCAGTAGCAGTTACAATAATTTTTGTAAACTTTTTCTTATTATTTGTTTTAGTGCTATTTTTGATGCTTTATTTAGATGACAAAGAACATGGTAAAGCAAAGTATTTGGATAAGTATCCTTCTCTCACAGTTTTAATTGCTTCGTATAATTCAAAGAGAACCATTATTGAGTGTATTAATTCGGTAAAAAAAATGAGGTACCCAAAAAGGTTTGAGATAATGGTTGTAGATGATGGGTCTACTGATGAATCAACTCAAATGTTAAAGAAAATGAGTGGAATTAAATTAATTGTTTTAAAAAAGAATTCTGGAAAAGCAGTTGCACTTAACACAGGCATATCAAAAATAAAATCAGAGTTTATTGCGTGTATTGATTCTGATACGTACCCTAATGATGACGTTTTGCTTAAAACAATGGGGTATTTTATTGATAAAAAAGTTGGGGCGGTAACTTGTCTAATTCTTCCTGACAAAAAACAATCTCTTATTCAAAGAATTCAGTTTTTTGAGTATGCTACAGGTTTTGGTTTGTGGACTACTCTTCTTTCTTCAATTGATTCTATGACAATGATTCCTGGTCCAATGACTGTTTTTAGAAAAGAGTTCTTTGATAAAGCTGGTGGGTATGAGGATGGTAATTTAACTGAAGACATGGAGATTGGACTTAGGTTGCAAAAATTTAGCTATAAAATAAAAACTTGTTTTGAAGCGATAGCTTATACTGATATTCCTGACACTTGGAAAAAGCTTTTCAAACAACGTGATAGGTGGTATCGTGGGAGGGTATTCAACTTAATGGGGTACAAGGATTTATTTTTCTCAAAAAAGAATGTAGATTTAGGTTTCTTTTCTCTTCCTTATTTATTTGCACTCGAACTTGTTTCAATTGTTTTAGTGTTTAGAATTGCAGTGCTTCTTTTAGATAATTTCTCAAAATTTATTATGATTCAATCAGGAGTACTGGCATTAACAAGTTCGGTGAGTATTGTTCTAAAAGAAATAATTTTACCTTCTTCTTTTATATTTTTTATTACGTCTTATGCTTTAGTTTTTCTTTTCACTTATATCAGCTTGAGACTGATTAATTATAAACCCAAGGGTTGGGACTATTTGGCAATATTAATAAACATTTTATTATATCCTTTATTTATCACAGTCGTTTATTTTCAGAGTTTTGTTAAAGAAATGTTAGGAGTTGAAGGAGCATGGGTAAGAGTGTCTACTTAATCGCATTTATTGCAACCTTGGCAATTTTTGTCGTAGTAATATTTTCTGCTTGGTTTTTTGAAGAGCAACGCTTTTCAAAGCTTGATGAAGAAATACGCCAAGTTGTGCTTGAGAATGAACTTCAAAATACTTATTTTTTAATGAAAGGAAACGATTTGAACTCTTATTGCATAAGTATGCAACAATCTATTTCCGCAAGTATTAGTCAGTTATCTTCTTTGGAGTATAGGTTAGCAAATTACAAGGACTCTATGTTTTCAAATGAGTATTATTCAGTAAAAAAGAGTTATTTGTTGACAAATTTGCTCTTATTTGAGAAAGTTAATTCACTTAAAAAAGATTGCAATCTTAGTGTTAATCCAATTCTTTATTTTTATGCAGAAGATAAAAGTTGCGAGATTGAGTGCGGGGTATTAGCCAACGAACTTGATGTTGTAAAACGCGAGTGTCCTACTGCTTGGGTTTTTGCACTTCCATATAATTGGCCAGAATATTCATTTACTTCTTTTGTGGAACAAAGGTATGCTGTAAACAAACCTGCTACATTAGTTATTAATGAAAAAAAGTATGATTCAGCTTTGGCAAAAGACGAACTAAAAAAGCTGCTTAATTGTAGTTGATTGTAATGTCTTTCACTTTTAAGAATTATGAATTATTTTTTTTATTAATACTTTTAGTAACCGCTTTTACTGTTCGTATTTGGCCAATTCAAATAGTCCATTGGTGGGATGAAACAGTTTATTTGCAAAACGCTGAAGTAATGTTTGGTTTTAAAGCCGATAATTATAATGAGTTGGAGTTTAGACCTCCATTGCTTCCTTTTTTGATTGGATTTATTTTTGTTTTTTGGCACAGTCCAATAGCCGCAAGTGTTCTTGTTGCATTAATTGGCACTCTTGGAGTATTATTTATGTATTTACTCGCAAGAGAACTTTTTGGGGAAATGGAAGCTTTTTTTTCCGCAATATTTTTTGCGTTATTGCCCTTTATTGTAGCAAATTCAAGAACCATAATGACTGATGTTCCTTCGCTGGTTTTTTTGATTATGGGGGGGTATTTTTTTATCTTATTTGTCAAGAAAAATTCTGGGACTAGCGGAATTCTTTCGGGTTTATTTTTTTCGTTTTCTATTTTAATGCGTTATTCAAGTATTCCTATTTTATTGTGTGTTTTTGTTTCAATGTATTTGGTTTATTACAAAAAAATAAAAAGTCAAGTAAAAAACTTTTTTCCTTTATATTTGGGGTTTGTTTTTCCTTTGCTGGCATTTTTTGCTTGGGCTGCATTAAAATATGGGGATCCAGTTTATATTTTACTTAAAGCTCTTTTACTTGTGTCAGATGTTAATCATTCTGCAGATTTTTATTTAGTTGCTCTTCCGTTAGTATTTACATTTGTGGTTTTATTTGGAGCGTTGTTCACAACTGTAAGGTTTGCTTTATCAAAAAAAGAGCTGCGATCAAATAAAGAGTTGTTTTTGATTCTTTCCCTTTTATTAATCTTTTTGGTTTTAGCGGTTTCAGGGCACAAAGAGGAGCGTTACTTAATTGAGCCGCTAGTAATCCCTATTGTACTTCTTTCTGCAAGGGGATTTGTTTTTTTGCTTGATTTTTTTAAAGAGAATTATGTGACTTTGTTTTTATTTATTATATTTTTCTCATTTTTTGCTTCAGTTTGTTTTGAGTTTTCATTTGATCGGCTAAAAGAGCCTTTAATTAATGAAAATATAACTACTGGGGAATATTTTGTTGCAAATTATCTAGAAAGCAATTCTTCCGCAAATGTAATTTATGCAAATAATTATTGGCCTGTATTTGGA
>CAZIEL010000097.1:0-4205 GCA_964538165.1 uncultured archaeon
CATAAAAACACGCTAAAAATCAATAATTTTGTCCCAGAGTCTATTTCTATTCTTTTTGTCTTTGGAATAATATTATAAACAAGAAATGATTTTAGTATAATGGATTTGGTGAAATGGCTAAAGGAAATTTAAATAAGATGATTAAATCACTTAACGAAAAACAATTAGCTTATGTAAATCTTGATTTAAAAGACCCAAAAAATGGAGAGTACATGTTAGCTATTTTTCATTTTATTCCCGGAAAAAATCTTAACACCCTTCAAGCTGCTGCTGAAATTGCAGCCGAATCATCTACTGGAACAAATTTTAAAGTTAACACAGAAACTCCTTTCTCAAGAGAGATGAATGCACTAGTTTATAGTGTTGATTTGAAACGTGATCTTGTTTGGATTGCTTATCCGTGGAGATTATTTGATAGGCGAGGAAATGTTCAAAATATTTTAACTTATATTGTTGGAAACGTTTTGGGAATGAAAGAAATTAGTGCCCTAAAATTATTGGATGTTTGGTTTCCTCCTTCAATGCTTGAACAATATGATGGACCAAGTTATACTCTTGATGATATGAGAAAATATTTGGGAATTTATGATAGACCGATTCTTGGAACTATAATTAAACCAAAAATGGGTTTAACTTCAGCAGAATATGCTGAAGTGTGTTATGATTTTTGGGTTGGGGGAGGAGATTTTGTTAAAAATGATGAACCCCAAGCAGACCAAGATTTTTGTCCTTACGATAAAATGGTTAAACATGTAAAAGAAGCCATGGATAAAGCAGTTAAAGAAACAGGAAAGAAAAAGGTTCACTCGTTTAATGTTTCTGCAGCTGATTTTGATACAATGATTGCTCGATGTGAAATGATTAGAAGCGCAGGGTTTGAGAAAGGAAGTTATGCTTTTTTGATTGATGGAATAACTGCTGGGTGGATGGCGGTTCAAACGTTAAGAAGAAAATACCCAGATGTTTTTATTCATTTTCATAGAGCTGCTCATGGTGCATTTACTAGAACTGAAAACCCAATTGGTTTTACGGTCTTAGTTTTGTCCAAATTTGCTAGACTTGCGGGGGTTTCAGGAATCCACACTGGAACTGCAGGAGTAGGAAAAATGCAAGGATCTCCAGAAGAAGATATTATTGCCGCACACAATATCCTTCACTTTAAGGACAAGGGACATTTTTTTGAACAAACATGGGCAACGATTCCAGAAAAAGACAAAGATGCAATTAATCTGGTGCATGAAGATTTAGCCCACCACGTTTTCCTTCAAGACGATAGTTGGAGAGGAATGAAAAAATGTTGTCCAATTATTTCAGGAGGATTAAATCCCACTTTGCTAAAACCATTTATTGATGTAATGGGTAACACTGATTTTATTACAACTATGGGCGCAGGATGCCATGCGCACCCAAAAGGAACTCAAGCAGGAGCAAAAGCTCTTGTGCAAGCATGCGAAGCGTATAAGAAAAAAATTCCAATCACAAAATATGCCAAAACTCATAAAGAATTAGCAGAAGCAATAAAATTTTTTACTAAAAAACCAATTGAACCATCACACACTACCGAAAAATGCTAATAATATCTCCTCAATTTGAAATTACCACTGGATTGTTTTCAGTAGTTTTTATCTTTGTCAAGGGCAATATAATTTCTCTACAATCAGAACCAAACAATAAGATAAAAACAAAAAAATAATCAATACCAAATTATTTTTTTGTACCCGTTTCGCTAAAAACAAATCCACATTTAAAAAAGAAGTCTTATTTCAATATAATTAACCTTTCATGCCAATTAAGAAATAATTAGTATTTCTAAGAATTATATTTTGTTTATTTCCAATTCACTGCTTTTTGATTAAATTCATCAAAAATATAAGTGTATTTTTGAAGACTATTTCCCCAAACACTCAAATCAGTTTTTATGTATGCTGAATCCTTATAAAAAGTGACTATTTCATAACTAATATAATCTGAATAAACATATGAACAAGAAAATGCTTTTGCGTTTGTTAACCAACCACTAGTTGAAATATCTTGACATTTTAATGAATCTGCGTATGCGGAAAATTCATCTTGAACTTTTTTCTTTACTTCTTCATAAGTCCCAGCATTTGTTGTTACTGAGGGAGAAGCATATATTGCAAAAGTATAATCTGAATTCGTTGCATAAAATGATTGCCAATTGTCTCTAAGCCCGCTATATGTTAGACCTGGAAAAGGCAATATTTCATATCCTGATGATATAGTAACTTTTTCATAAGTTGGTTCTCCTAACGCAGTAACTTCTTTAGTCCATTGTTGTCCCCCTAAAGAATTAACTGAGTTTTGTGAACCAGTATTTGATTCTTGAGCAGTGCACCCAAATAAAAATAATAAACCAATCAGAATAATCAATGAGAAAACAATTTTTTTCAACCTAACACCATAATAAAATTGGATGAACTAATATAAAAATCCCCCCTCCCAGACTTGCACACGGGAAATCCTCGGGTCGCCAAATCCGATCCAGACAAATTACTTTCATTTTCCATTTGAATCATCTTTCTTTTAACTCAATAATTTTTACTCCCCCCTAATTCTAACCTTGGGAGCCCCATTTACATAAACACTAACTCTGTTTTCCTTGACCTAATCTTTTTAACCTAGCTGCATTTTTTAATGACGCATATCGCAACATTTTAGCACGAACTTTATTCACAGCTGCAGCATACTGAATATAATCCGAAGCCACTATTGGCCCAAACTTGCCTCTTGTATTAGCTGACTGACTTATTTGATCGGCTTTATACAAATAAAACCTACTTAAGATTGCTAATTCTTGAGGTGTTTCAAATCTTAGCTCTGCAAATTCTTTTAAGGGATCTAAATTTGCTTTATGTTCTTCCTTAAGTTTATCTAATACAGCTTGTTCACTTTTTCCCCCTGGCTTGTAATGCCTATACAAAAATTCAAAAAAATCCCCTGTGTCAAATACACTAAGTTCTACCCCCTTAGTAAATTTATTTGCAGCCTTTACAAAAGCACGCCGTGTCCTAAAACGCCTTACTCCCCGAACCACTCTTTTAACTAAACTTTCTCCCGAACTTCGACGTTGCAAACTTTTTGAAATTCCAATTAGTTTCATAAATTTCACTTTTGATTTTAATATTTGATCTAATAATAGTTATTACAGAAGTAGTATAAAAATCCCCCGGTTTTGGGACAAAAGTAGTTGATTTGGTTATTTTTTGTTTTTTTTCGTGTTTTTCTGGGTTTTTTTGCAGATTATAATGTATGTTGGGTAACCAATGTATTCTTTTAGACAATCAACTTTGGCTCCGGAGCCAAAGGGAGTTACAATTTTTTGCATCACTCCCTCAATGTTTTCGATTGTGAATTTTGATTTGGGTTCTAATTTACTAACCATACAGATATATACTTAGTATATATTTATAAATTGTTTGTTTCTTATTCTTTTATGATAACGAATAATGAATTAAGAAAAACTCTTGATGAAATGTCTTATTTAAAAAAATATTATAACAAATATTGTAGTGTTGAAAAGAAAAAGTTTTCAAAAGAATATGATAAACGTTTGCGAAATGAAACACGAACCGTGTTTCGAATGATTAATGAAGATGTTGATAAAGCAAGCGAATTAATAACAATAAAACAAGCAACTGGTCGTCCATTAAAAGATCGTGCAATGTTAACCAAACTCCATTTAATCCAAAGACTATTTAACTTAACAAATCGACAAATGGAATCATTCACTGACATACTTATTTTTGCACAACACGAAACCTTTTCATACAAAACTATTGAAAGAGCATATGATGATCCTATAGTTAGGATGATTATTCATAACTTGTTTGTTTTAACTTGTGGCGAACCGCGCGATGTTGATTCCAGTGCTGACGGCACTGGAATATCTTTAACAATAACAAAACATTATCGAACCGACAGAATAAACGATTTAAAAAACGAAGAAGAAACAAGTAAAAGAAAAGAATATTTGTACACTGTTGCAATAATAGATTTAGACACTAACTTGTATGTGGGTTTTGCTTGTGGTTTTAAATCAGAAAAAAAATTGTTTAAAGAAGCGAAAAAAATGTTATTTGAAAATGGTTTTTCAATAAAATCAATTCGTCTTGATAAATATTATTCTCACCAATCATTAATGCAAGAGTTTAATTCAAATACAAAAGTGTATTTGATTCCAAAAA
>CAZIEL010000098.1:0-4044 GCA_964538165.1 uncultured archaeon
TCCAAGAATAGAATCCCAATAAAAGTTTTTTCTGCAAGTAATTTTTGCTCAAGAGTTAATTCTTAAATACTCTTCTGCTGTTTGTTTGTAAGTGAGAATATGCTTGAACTAAAGCAAATAGATTTTTTTAAAAGTGCAGTAGAATCTATTTCTTTTTTTGTGCCCGAAGGAAATTTTCGTTTTACTGACAAAGGTATTTTTTTTAAAGCGGTGGATCCAAGTCAAGTAGTGTTAGTGGATTATTTTGTTGAGAAAAAGAATTTTGAAAAGTATTTAATGGAACCAAATTTTGTTGGAGTGGATTTGGTCGAGTTGAACAAAATTTTGCAAAGAGCAATGCCCTCTGACAAAATGGTTCTTGATATTTCTGATGCAGAAATAAAAATTAGATTTGAATCAGATTTGAAAAGAAATTTTCGTCTTCCTTTAATTGATGTTTCTGAAGAAGAAGTGAAAACTCCTGACATTATTTATGATGCAAAAATAGAGATTAATGCGGGATCATTTAAAGAAGTTTTAAAAGATGCTTCTCTTTTTGGTTCAAGTGTAGTACTAAGAGTTTCGGAAGGGAAGTTTTTTGTTGAAGCTAAAGGTTCTCAAGGGGTAATGGAATCAGAAGTAACAAAAGTATCTCATGTTGCCTCAAAACAGCAAATTACTGCAAAGTTTTCTTTAAATTTTTTGCAAAACATAGTAAAACAAGCAGATGGTTCAAAACAAATTACAATTGAACTAAAAAATGATCATGCAATGAGGGTCACTTATTCTATTGGGTCAAGCAGAATTATTTTCTATCTCGCGCACATGATACTTTAAACCCGTGCAAAAGAATAGTTATCTGGTTTTGGGTCTAATTAATTTCACTTTGTGTACCCGTTCACGCGAAAACACAAACCATTTGTGTCAGAAGTTTTTGTGACTTTAGCCCCAAATACTCTAGTTACTAATTTTAATGCTTTCTCAATATTATCTGGTTATGGATCAGCTCACTTTTGCTCAAAAGTTTCCATTTTCTGAGAGTGCAAGAAATTATTTAAAAGAATTAAATGTTTCTACAAAAGGGCTCCCTGAGGCCGCAATAAAAAAATCTGCTCTAATGGTTTCTCGTGCATTTTCTGGTTCGATGTATACAATCGATTTCTCAAATCCCCAAACAGACATTTTGGAGCTTGAATTAATGGCCTTTCCTATTGCAAAAATGTTTGTTTCACTAATGCGAACCCCAAATATTATTGAGAAGTTTTCATTTATGGTTTACAAAAACACTTTTAATAATTTAATTGAAAGTAAGGATGCAAAAGAGTTGTGTTTACAGTTGGCTGACGATTTTAAAATAAAATATTCTTTTTCTGAAGAAAAAACCTTTTTTGTAAAAGTTCCTTTGTTAGAATATTTGAAGATAAATTTTATTGACCCTGAATCAAAGCTTCTAAATAAACCCACAAATAAGGGAGAAGTTTTACTTAATGTAAATGATTTTGCAAGATTTTTAGCAGAAAAATCTTACGTGAAAGTTTTTGATTCTCTTCCAATAAAAAAAGAAGAAATTCCAAAAGAATTACATAATTTAGCAAGAAGTATTGATTCGCAATTAGTTGTGATTGAGAAAAAGAATTTTGATTTGAAAATATTTGGTAAAATTGATTCTGGTTTGTTTCCTCCTTGCATGGCTGTTTTATATCAAGATCAACTTGCTGGAAAAAAGTTGTCTTATATGGGTCGACTTTCTTTAGCTTCTTTTCTCTATCAATTAGGCATGTCAAAAACAGAGCTCTTAACTCTTTTTTCGAAAAGCCCCGATTTTAAAAAACACATTGCCGAGTATCATATTAATAGAATTTATGAAAAACAACTTTCGGCCCCTGCGTGTAAAAAACTTTGGGAACAAGGGTTAAGAGTAAAAGAATGTGAGAAAGAATGTAAGTTTAAGCATCCAGTTGCTTACTATACCGCAAAGTTAAGAATTAGTAATAGGGCGAAGAATAGTAAAAAAGAATTTGAAAATTAAAATGTTGTTTGGTAAATGATGTTTATGTACGAAATGCAATCCTCAAAAGAAGCAGAGTTTATGCAAAAGCATTTTGCGAAATATTATTCAGCAAATTTTGTTGATTCGATTCCGGGCGTTGAATTTCGTGAATTTGGTTTTGGGGTGTTTAAAAGAAAAATAGCGAATAGAAACTTGGCTTTTACTTCAGCAAAAGAAATGAATCTTTTTTTACGAAATGAAGTTCCTCTTTTCTTTTCCTACTCAAATTCGTATTATAAGTATCCTGCAAACACTCCTATGAATACAAAAGAATGGATTAAGGCGGACATTATTTATGAGTTTGATGCTGATGAACTTGGGTTAAGTGTTCCTCAGATTAATGGAGTTCAATGGTTTGCAAAAGAACATTTAGATGAAGCAAAAAAACAAGTTTTTAGATTGATTGATTTTTTAGAAAATGATTTTGCATTTTCTTCAGAAGGGGTTTTAATTAATTTTTCAGGAAAAGCTGGGTTTCATGTTCATTTGCGTTCAAGTGAAATTCAAAGTTTAAACAAGCGAGCAAGAATTGAGTTAGTTGATTATTTAACCGCACAAAACATGGATTATGTTAATTTGGGATTTGATTTGGATGCTCGTCCAATTTCTTGCCCAACAAATATGGGTCTTTGGCCGAATAGAATTAGGGAAAAAATTAAATTATTTTTTGAGAAAGATCCAAAAGAAATTGCAAAAATTACTTCTCTTTCAATAAAAAGATCAAGTTTGCTTGTGGCTGAGAAAGAAAAAGTTTTTGATGCAATGAAAAATGGAACTTTGCTTTCTTTTGATGCAAAAAAAAGCAAGGCTTTTTGGCAAAGTGTTCTTGATTATGTTGTTTTACAAGAAAAAGTCCCAATTGATCGTCAAACTAGTACAGATTTGCACAAAATAATTCGAGTGCCCGCTACTCTTCATGGGGACACAGGCTTAATTGCAAAAGAAGTTCCTTTTGAAAAGCTAAAAGAGTTTGACTCTTTTAAGGACACAATAGTTTTTTCTTCAAATGACTTTGTTAAGCTTTCGATTAGTAGTGCTCCAAAATTTTCACTGGGCGGAGAATCTTTTGGTCCATTTGAAAATGTTATTGAAGAACTGCCTCTTTTTGCAGCAATATTTTTAATTGGGAAGGGGGCTGCTAAAATAATAGAGTAACTGAACTAATTTTCTTGTTTAGTGGCCCTAAATTCCTTTTTAAGTTCTTTTGTTGTTTATTTCTTTGGGTTGGATAAAGATGCGAATTGATTATGATGAACTAAGACGCATTCATAGGCTTGAGAAAAACACTTCAAAACTAGTGGAAGTTGAAGACGATTTTATTGAATCCCTCCAAGCTTTTGTTGAGGAAGAAAAAAAGAAGTATTTGGCTTCTTTAAAAAACTTTTCTGCTTCTGATGCTCGCGAATTTACTAATTTAAAACGAGTAATAGAAGAAATATTTTTGATGCGAGAAAAAAAGATTCTAAATAAAGCCCTTATTTCTGTTCACACTAAAGAAGTTGAGTTAGATAATATGGCTCGTCAAGAAAAGGACACTTTCAAAAAAATATTTCGAATTCTTGAAGATTATGCCGCACTTAGTGATTCTCTTTTTGGAGAAAAAGAAAAAAGAGAGTCAGAACTTGTTACTGTTGCAATACTTAAAGACGTTCCAACTTTTGTAGGGACTGATATGAAAGAATATGGTCCATTTTCAGAAGGTCAAAAAGTAGATCTTCCAACAAAAATTGCAAGAATGTTTATTTCTCGAAAGATTGCTGAAGAAAAATAAGCTCGCAGAGGCTTTGGGACAAAAGTCTAGTTCTTTGTCTTTCTTTTTGATATGATTAGGTAGACTTTGTGTCCCAAGTATTGTTTTGGGCAGTCTACTTTGGCGCCTGCGCCAAATTTTGTTACTGTTTTTTCGATGAAACCGATTGTTTCATCAGTTAGGGTTAGGTTTCCTGTTTTGAGTTCTATTATGAAAGAACCAAGTCTTGAAGAAGTTTTTTTGAATTTAACTGGGGAAAAGATGA
>CAZIEL010000099.1:0-4032 GCA_964538165.1 uncultured archaeon
AAGAGAACTATATTTAATATATTCAAGAGTAACTATTATAAAGAAAAAAATTGTATTTGGTTATAGGTGTTGATTTTTATGATTTCAAAACTTCGCCCAGCAACTAAACCTCTTGCAAATCTCTTAGCAAAACCTTTTGTTTGGCTTAAAGTAGACCCTAATTTAATTTCAATTCTTGGGTTAGTCCTTGCACTTATTGGGGCTTATTTTGTTACTCAACAAAACTGGTTTTTGGCATTTATTTTCTTTTTACTTTCTCCAACAATGGATTTAATTGATGGGGCTGTAGCAAGAGCGTTAAACAAAAAAAGTAACTGGGGAAATTATTTTGAAACCATGATTGATAAGTATGTTGATTTTGCGATGATTGCTAGTTTTGCTGTGTGGTATCCATTAGCGGCGATATTTGCTCTTGGGTTTTCAATGATTTCAAGTTATGCAAAGCCACGGGTTGCTTTGATTATTATTACTGATAATCGTGATTGGCCTGCAATTGGAGAACATGCAGATAAATTGCTGTTAGTGTTAGTTGGGTTATTACTTGCATCTGTTGGATTTAATTATATCGAAGTTATTTTGTGCATAATTGCAGCAATTTCTGCTGTTGGAACTATTCAAAGAATGTGCTATGCGAAAAATCTTATTAGTGAAGCTGAGAAAAATAAAACTCTCTTACCTTATATTAAGCAAAAAAAAGAAAGATAATTAAAGTAGAGCTCAATTTGTTGGACACGACTTTGGTTTAAGTAAAAATTTTTTTGAAATAAGAATTCGTTTCCAAATAATTTTAACATTTGGAAAGTAGTTTTTTTGCTTGTTTTATAAAGTCCTTGTTATTTTTTACTTTAAAGAAATTAATGTCTTTTCTTATTTTCATTTTTGAATCAGAATCATTGTCTCCAAAAGCATATCCTATTATTGCATCTTGGGGTCTTACTCCAAGAATCTTTAGTGCTCTAAGTACTCCGAAATGTTTTCCAAGCACGGTTGGTTCGATAGCAATTCCTGCCACAATATCTATTGCTTTTAGCTCAACTGGACTTCCAAACTTTCCAGTTACAATAAATGATTTGCGTAAATCATTAGCAATTTCTTGTGCTGTAATTACTGCTTTTTTTCTTTCTTTTTTTGTATTATTCTCTAACTGGTAAAACATTCTTGCATCAGTTAATAGTTTCTCATTCATTGCGGGTTTTATTTTAAACCCTTTATATTTTAGTTGTTGTTTTATTTCTCTTCCTAGTAACATTTTGTAGAGTAAAAATTGATCCAAATTTCCAAATGTTTCTCTTTTTATTACTGGTTTTTTCTCAAGCACTACATTTCCATCAAAAAAGATTGGTTTGTTTTCAACTAGTTTGAATTCATAGCTGTGTGTTGCTTGATCAAGTCCAGCAGATCCAAAAATTAGAGAGTATTCTAATAAGTTATTTTTTCTTAATAGTTCCTCAAAACCATTTTTGAGTCTCAGTTCATTTATTCCTCTTGCTGTAATAAATACTAACAAAAAATCTTTTTCAACAAATTTTTTTAGTATTTCAATTGAGTCTTTTGTGATATTTGGACTAATTCCTGGTGTAAAATCTGCGCTGGGAGTAAGTACTCCATCAATATCAAAGAAAACTATTTTTGTTGATATTAATGGTCTTGTTGTGTGTAAATCGTATTGCATATTATCACCTTCTATTTTGCTTTTTTTAGCAATTTTTTTAACACATTTTTATTTTCTTTTCACGGATGTTGCCTAAATAGGGTTTTTAAGCACTATTCTTAATTTTTTTTGTGTGATGTAAATGGCTGATACTGAAATTAATGTAGTTTCACAAAACCCAATAGTTCAACAAACTAAACTTCCTTTTCCTGATTGGTTAAAAGTTGAGTTAAGGGTTGGGTTGGTTGAAGTTGTTGAGGAAATTGTTGGGAAAGATAAGTTGTATAAACTTAGTGTTGATTTTGCAACTGAAAAGCGAACTATTGTTGCAGGTCTTAAACCCTATTATCAAAAAGAGGATCTTGTTGGAAAAAAAGCAATTTTTGTTTTTAATTTGGCTCCTGCAAAACTTGCTGGAATTGAAAGTAATGGAATGATTTTGGCTGCAAAGAATATTGAAAACAAGTACAAAGTTTTCTTTGCTGATGATTCAGTTCCAGTAGGAACAAGGCTTGAATAATTTTTTTAAGGCCAAGTAAAAATTGTTAGGCTTTGTGTTCCAAATAGCATTATTATAATAAGCATTGCGAGAACTAGCCCAATTTTTAGTGTCCTTGATGTGTGATAGTTTTCTTTTGAGAACACAAATGAATCCAATAACAAGTATGACCCTGCGGATAAGGATGCAAAACCCATAATTATTAGTCCTGTTGATTCGGATGGATATTCATAAAAAAAGAATATCATTGCCAAAAAGTATGCGATTCCAAATAGCATTAGTATTACTCCAAGTATTTTCCAATAAACTCCAACTTCAAACTTTCCAACTGGAATATAAGCACTTTTTGGGGTATCTCTTAGTATTGCTGGAGTTAACTTGACTTCTTTTAATTTTGATGCTTCTTTTTTAGTTAACTCAAGAGGGAAGGCAAAAATATTTTCACATCTACTACACTTATACATGTCAAGGGAACCAATTTCGGTGGCCTTGTCATCTTTGTATAACGAAAACTTTTTTCCACCACAAATAGGACAGATTTGAATATACTCTTCTTTTACCATAGTGAGATTATGTTTTTGATGTTCTTAAATCTTTTCCTCTAAATTATGCGAGTAGTGCAACTAGGGTCGGAAAAGCAATTATTGTGCCAATTGTTGCGCCTAAATTAGTTAGTGCAGCAACTATTAGTATGTGAGTTACTTTGTTATTATAAAATCCTTTTACTGATCCAACTTCCGGCAATTTTTCAAAATCCATTACTCTGGGAGGATTATATTTTGCTTCAACAAGTCCACTAATCCATCCTGCTGCGAGTGCGGGGTGTAGGGTGGTTATTGGAGCTGAAATAAATGCCGCAATTATTGAGAATGGATGGGCTCTTGCTAGTATTGCTCCAATAACTGAAAATGATCCAGTTATTAATATCCAATAAAATAACATATTGAGTGTAGTTTCAACCCCTTTTGTTCCAAGGCCCAAAATTAGGAGTGCTAAAAATATTATTGGCAATAATCCTCCAATAATTTTAAGATAATTGGTCTTCTTTGGCATTACATTTAAAGTTTGTAAATTAATTTTTTTGTTTTCCTTTAAATGTTCTACAATTCCTTCTAAGTGCCCCGCTCCAACAACTGCAACAATCTTTTTTCCCGGGCTATGTTTTATCATTTCGGCAATATATGTATCTCTCTCATCAACCAAAACTTTTTTTATTGAAGGAAATTGTTTTCCAAGTTCTTTCATCAAACTATTAATTAAATCCTCATTTTTTAATTGTTCAATTGTTTTAGTGGTAACTTTTTCTCCCATTCCAAATAATCCGCCCATAATTGAGACTCCAAGTTTTCCTTTTTCAACAAACCCCATTTCGTTAAATGCTCTTTTTAGTGTGATTCTAACATCTCTATCAAGTAATTGTACTGGAACTTTTTTTTCTTGGGCTTTTTTGAGTGCAGCCATCATTTCGGCTCCAGGTTGTACTCCTACATTTTCTCCAAGTTGTCTTTGTAAATTGGAAAGCAAAATATTTAACAAAAATAAATATGTTTTTCCTGTTTGAATAATATCCACTAGGTTAGTTTCTTGCCATTTTTTTCCAGAAAGAAGTTGATGTAATCTATCATTGTCAAGTTCTACTCCAATAACATCCGGTTCTTCTTTTTCAATTGTTTCTTCAACTAGTTTTATGGATTCTTTTGATATGTGTGCAGTTCCAACAAGAATGACTTCTCTTAAAGAGTCTTTTTCTCCAATATTTATTCTTCTAATCATTTACATCAATTAAGAGTGTAGAGTTTATAATCATTAGTTTATTGTCCTAATTGAGCCGAAAAATGAAACTGTGCATATTTTATAATATAATTTTTATAAAAACTTAGAA
>CAZIEL010000100.1:0-3974 GCA_964538165.1 uncultured archaeon
GCCAAGACTCCACAAAATAGCTTTGATTAAGAGGATAAGAATCAATTACATCTGGGCTATTTGAATTCCATTTGTTTATACAGGAAGCATTCTGATTACCATATTCGCAGAAATAAGGAGATACATATCTTCCCCAATAGTTACCTTGATGATTATACGATAATTCTATAGGTTGATTTGAGTTAACCCTTAAAGGATTTCTGTTTATGAATGAATTATGTTGAACAATAGTTTGATTTGGTTCAATAATACTTAGACTATAGCCCTCACTTTGAACTTGATTCTGAGTTATTAAATTGGATTGTCCATTATTCTCTTGTATTCCTATGCGAAAACCATTAATAGAATTATTATTAATATTAGAACTCTGTGAAGCAACATCCAATATCCCTGTATCACTGTCTTCAGCCCCCATAAAATAATTATTTAATATGGTAAGATTTTTATTCCAACCAGTAGCTACGCCATAGTTGACTTGTTTTATTGTGTTTTTCTCAAGTAAAATATCAGAACCATACCAGGTTGTTATTCCATTTGCAGAAGGTACGCATATACCCTTTTCTTTAAAATTATTTAAAATTTTAGAGTCATTGACATATTTCAAATAAATCCCATCAGAGCAATCTAATTCATTATATATTACAGTAATATTGGAGCAAAAAGCAAGAGTTAGATGACCAAGAGCTAGATTATTAATTTGAATATTTTTTCTGTCAAAGTAATAGTATACTGGTTTACCATTAACTTGATTAGAAGTGTCAATATTGTGATTATAGAATGGCTTGTAAAACGTAGCATTATCATTAGATGGAGGATTATAAATAACTAAACCATTACTGTTATTATCCAATTGATTATTTGTTAAATTAATATGTTGAGAGTAGATAGTTAAAATCCCAAACCCATGATTGAAATTTTCAATAAAACAATCTTTGATTTTAATTGAATTCATTTGATACAACTCGATTCCACCAAGTCCACCACCTACAGAATAAGGATCAAAAATTATTTTTTTAGAATTACAGTTTAATGTTAAGTTATCTACAGATGGGGGTTCTAGATTAATACATGCGCCAAATCCCCCAACACCTATCTGGTTTCTGACATCATCTGTTAAAGTGATTGCAGATACTTTTGGAAATAATGTTTCTAAAGAGCATGCAATGCAGGAATTACATTCAACTGATTCTTTATTTATCCCAACTAGAGTTCTGTCTTGGCTTGTTTTACCATTTTTAGAGAAGACTACAAGTCTAATTGTGCAGATGCCATTACAAACAGAGGGATTAAAAACACCCAACGTACCATTTATAATTGAATTATTTCCTGTTGCAATTGTAGCCCAATATTTTGGTTCAATACCTAATCCAAATTCTAGACTAAAATTTGCAAAACTATTGTTTGATGCAGTAGCTGTCCCAGTTATATTTACAGTGCCTTCAAATATTCCTGCAGTATTCAAAATTGCAATTGATGGCGAGTTCGATAGAATTGATGCAAGAGAATTGATTCTACCATATCCCTGGGATTCTATGGGGTAAGGTAAACTTTCTGCATTGTTTTCTAGTGCATTCTTTATTTCCTGTGGTTTCCAATTAGGATATTTTTGTTTTATTAAAGCCACTAAACCAGCAACATGTGGTGTTGCCATTGAAGTTCCAGATAAAGAAACATAATCTCCTTGATTTTGGTAACAATCTGAACCAATTTGCCCTTGAGATGATTTTGCAGCGCATATATCCAATCCTGGAGCAACCACGTCGGGTTTAATCCAAAAATTGTTTGTCGGACCTTTAGAACTAAATAAAGCAAGTGCTTCATTACCCCCCTTGCAATATTCTCCTCCCTCTCCAACTTTACAACTTGCCCCGACAGTTATAACCTCTTTTGCACAACCCGGTGAAGCAATAGTTAAATAATTTTCATTATTGCCTGCAGCAACCAATACAGTAACTCCCGCTCTTACTGCATTATCAGAAGCGATTGATAAAGCATTATTGTAGCAATCTTCACCAAAAGAAAGGTAAGAACCCAAACTCATACTTATAATTGAAACATTGTCTTGAATAGCTTTCTCAATTCCAGATATTATATCACTATCAAAACCAGCACCATTTTCATCTAATACTTTTATTGCTTCAATTTTTGCATCTGGAGCAACTCCAGTAAACAAACCATTACTTGCTCTACCTGTTCCGGCAGCGATACCCGCACAATGTGTCCCGTGACCGTAATCATCCTCTGCAGAACCTGGACCATGTTGTTCATCTTGACCATTGGGACAGCAAGAGTTTCTATAATCTGGATAACCCATACAATAACAATGCTCTTGAACAACTTTTTCATTACTTAGATCGGGGTGACTAGAATCAACACCTGTATCGATTATTGCAATTGTGACTCCTTGTCCAGTGATATTTCTACCTTGATAATCTTTCAATTTCCAAACTTGATCTGCTTTTATTAAGGGAATAGAATCATCTAGCATTGCTTTAACTTCATAATTTTTATAGCATTTTTCCGCAAGTCCTTGTTGTAAAAGTTCATTGCATTCCTGTTCAGTTATATCTAAAGCCATTCCATTATAGATATAAAAGGATTCAGAGATGATTTTTTCATGGGAAACCTTTTGTTTGATTAAATTATGAGTGGATACTAAATCATTTTTATAAACTGTAAGTTCATTTGGTGTGGACAATAATCCAAACAGATTAAGGATATTTTTCGGTTCTTCCACAAGTCCCCGTTCTTTTTGGTAAAGTAAAACAGGCTTTTCTTTAAAAGAAACAATAAAACCACGATAATTTGATTGTTCTGAAGTAATCTGGGGAGAATATTCTCCCATATTCTTTGATGATGGAATAGTCTGAAGATAAGAATTTTGTAGAGGCAGATTACTATTCTGATCGTGTGTTGAATCTAAGATTACGGCATATGCATCAAAGGAACTAAGAATTATAAAGCAAATTATGAAAACTAACAGTAGTCCTCTTTTCATTTTTCTTTAAATCTTTGAGTTAATTAAACTTTTTAATTCTTTTCATTAAGGTTGCATTTAGTACTTATCTAAAATTCTCAAGGATTTCCCTAACTTTATTCACAAACATGATTGCTTTTAGCCTTATATTCTCGACTTCTTTTGGTTCAAAGATCTTTTCAGTTGAGTAACTTGCCTTGTTTCTCGATTGTTTAGCATTAACATAATACAAAACATCTTCTTTTTCAATTGTTGTTTTGCCTACTGTTTCAATTTCTTCTTTTGAAAGGCCATTATTATAGAACTCTTTTATCAAGATTAGAAGAGTTGCATTATGGTCTTTTGTAGAATAGCCTTTTAATGCACATAGTGCCAAAGAAGCATGATAAATAGCATAATAAGAGCTTACAATTGCCCAATCATTGAAATCCTTTAATTCTAGTGTAGATTTTACAAACTTCAAGTTATGGTCTGCTTTTTCTAAATGCCCTTGAATAAGTTCTTTTGTTTCTTTCTCAGGCTTAATTTGCTTGGTCTTTAAGTATTTTTGAAAGTCCAACTCTCTTCTTTCTTTGCTTTCAAGCCAAATTTCCCAGATTTCTTTATCGGTTTTCATGTTAATGTTAAACTATAAAACAAGTCGTTTCCAGTCAAAACAAAACCAGTTTTAATTGCGTGGCTCACAACAGCGTCTTTTTGCCTTATTATCTCGTCACTAAAATAATCAAAATCAATTATAAATGTTTGGATTTTTGTTGATGTTGTTGCTTCAATTTCTTTGCTTAAAGCTTCTGATTTTTTCTCCTTTTTATTGTAAATTAATAGTATATCAATATCACTTTCTTTTGAAAAAGTTCCTTTTGCAGTTGAGCCAAAAACAATAGCAATCAATGGCTTAACTTGCAATTTCCCTAGAAAATCAAGAATTGCTCTTTTCCTTATTTGCGGTAGTTCATTTAGCCTTTTATAATCAAAATAAGATAATAAAGAGAAAGTC
>CAZIEL010000101.1:0-3963 GCA_964538165.1 uncultured archaeon
ATTTCTCCGCACAACACCTAAAAATCGACCCTTTATAAAGTTTTGTCCCAGAGTCTATTGGAGGAAAATTAATTGGACCAAATTCTGGTTGGACTATTAATGGGGTGGCAGGAATATTTTATGGTTCAATGACAAACACTTATTCAAAAGCAACAATTAGCACAATTAATTATGGTGGTTGGTCAGGAGAAGATAATTCCGGACTCGTGGGAAGAATTAATGGAAATATTGCTAATTCTTTTTCAACAGCTACTTTTACTTGCGCAGATTGCCCTTACCCAAGTTTTGGTACGTCAGGATATGCTTATGGAGGAACTCTACAAAACTTGTTCTTTAATTCAGTAAGCGGAAAACCAGCAACTTGTATTAGAAATCTCTCATTAGGATGCACTGAAATAGTGAATAATGCTTCTTACTTTTATTCAAAAAATAATGCTCCCTTAAATTCATGGGATTTTACTAATATTTGGGTAGAACAAAGCGGAAATTATCCAATTTTGTTGTGGGAAACCCAATAACCAAAATATATTTTTCATAAACAAAGCCCTATTTTTTTGCTTTTTTTATTAAAAGCAATGATTTAAATGCTTCTTGTTGCAAAAATTCAGTAATTAGTAGGTGGGTTGGAAGATGGCAAAAAACGATAAGGAAGATAAAGTTTTAGACGCTAGTGAAGAAGAAAATGAAGATTCTATAACTATAGTTGATGGAAAAACAGAGTCCGCTCCTTCTGCTTCTATTGAGCAAAATGACGATGATGATGAAGAAAATGCCTCTTCTAGTGCTTCTGTTGAAGACAATGACGATAAACTTCCTTTTCCAAGAGCCACTATAACTAATCTAGTTAGAAGAAATGTTTCCAAAGGTAAACAAATTAAAGGCACGGTTAAGGATGAAATGAATCTTTGGGTTAACACAATGGTGGAAAGAATTGCTAAAAAAATGGATTCTCAACCCTATACTTTTGTTAATTATGATATGCTAAAAGACGCTGTTGCTCCTTATGAAGATATTCAAGGGATAAACAAGCAAAGAGAGGAACTAGTAAAAAAAATTAATTCAATTAAATCAGAATGTGATTCTGTGATTAATGCTATTGATAAGGAAACTAAATCAAAAGCAGTTTCACTAAAACTTGAACAAGAAGACTTGCCTTTTCCAAAAGCAACTATTACAAATAAACTAAGAAAGTATTTGGATAATAGAAAAACAATTAAAGGGCCTGTAAAAAGAGGATTAAATGTTTGGCTTGGAAGTGTAGTTGAAAGAGTCAGTAAAAAAATGGATTCTTATCCCTACCCTTATATTGATCGATCAATGTTTAAGGAATCAATCGAAGCTTACGAAGCTGTTGGAGAAATTGAACTAGAAAAAGAAAGAATAATCCAACAAATGGAATCCGTAAAAACAGCTTGTGATTTACTAGTAATGGAAATTGAGAGAAAATTTAAGTTATAAATTTCCAAAAATATTTTGTTTGTTGTTTGTATGGATGAGAAGTATAACTTTCGAGTTCCGCAAAAAGCGTTGATTTCAAAAAACGGAAAATTCTTACTTCTAAGAAGAAGTTCAACTGCAAAAATTTATCCTGATCTATGGGATCTTCCTGGCGGAAAACTTGAACACGGTGAAAATCCAATTGAAGGGTTAGTTAGAGAAGTTCTTGAAGAAACAAGTTTGAAAATAAAAGTTCTAAAACCAATATTTGCTTATTCTGAGTTGAATGCTGCGTATGTGTATGTTGTTATTTTTGAGAGTAATATTATTAGTGGCGAAGTAAAGTTAAGTATAGAACATTCTGAGTACAAGTGGGCAAGTAAAAAAGAAGCGCTTGAATTAAAACTTGAACCCTATTTGCAAAAATATTTCTCGCAGATTGACTAAATAATCTCAGCTAATTAGATTAATATACTTCTTTTGTTTATTTTGTTAATGAAAAAATTATTAATTATTTTATTATTGTTGTTCTTTTTTTCTATAGTTTTCGCTGGGGATAGGCCTTGTGGTTGGTTTTGTCCGCCTGATGGTTGGTCAAATTATTCTGATAAAATTCATGCTACTGGGTGTATGGCTCAAGAATATTGGAAATGTGCGGATGGGGGAAGTAGTGTTATAGTAAATCCAGGGCCATGTATTAACGGAACTAGTACTACCACAGTTCAAAATTGTGTAGATTGTAGTTACACCTGTCCTTGTCCTACTGGGGGAGTTTGTGGCGATGTTTGTTGTGATGGGTGGGGGCCGCCTTGTGGTCCGCCAGGAAGATTTGTTCCAAACACTTGTTGTAATTCAGTTACAACTTCAGTAAGTTGTGGAGTATTATCATTACAATGGAAAGATGAAAATTTTTCGATAATCCCAAACAATACTTCAATTAAAGTGCAAGCGGGAAGTAAGTATAAGTTTTCTGTTACTGATTACAATGCGGGGTTTATGGATGGGAAAAAATTTAATTTTACTTTGTTTGCTGTTAAACCTAATGGAGCAAGACAAAATATAATTTCTGGACTTGCAAGTGTTTATAGTGTTGCTGGAAAAACAGAAAAATTTGCTGATTATAATTGGACAATCACTGCCACAGAGTTCACTGCTTTATCAAACGCTTTTTCTTCAGGATACAATAAATTGCTTTTCAATGCATATTATTCTTCAGATGTAAATCTTGACAGTGGCCTTGTTTCTTTTTCAATTTATAGTTGTATTGGTTCACAACCATTAAATTCAGTTCTTTGCGAAGGGGATGATGCAATAACTGAAAATGCTTCTTCTGTTTTAGTTCAGGATTGTTCAACTCCGCCAGGATCAGTTCCTAAGTGTGAATTTATTTGTGCTCCGGGATACACTTATTCAGCAGGGGCTTGTGTGGCAAACACTTTCCAATGTACTGGGGGTATTCCGACAAGTTCTTCTTTGTGTAGTGGTGCTGCTGATGGATTAACTCAAAACACTGCAATTAGTTTAGTTAATTCTTGTTCTGGAGCAAAATGCGAATATGAATGTTCAATGGGTTACTCTCTTCAAGGAGGAGTGTGTGTAAAAAATACTTTTCAATGTGTTGGATCAACTCCAACTTTTTCAATTTTGTGTGATCTTGATGATAATGCTTTAGTTAATGACACTTATAAAATACTTGTCGAATCATGTTCCGCTCCAATCGGATCAGATCCAAAATGTGAATTTGTTTGTCAAAATGGTTTTGCCAGAGAAATGATTTTGGGGCAATGGGTTTGTAAAATTGTTGAGGTTTGTAATGCGGCGGACGATGACTCTGACGGAAATATTGATAATGGCTTTGAATGCATTAAAGGTCAAGTAAATTCTTCGAGATGTCCTCAATCAGCCAGTGTGTGTGACAATAACAAAACAGGGGTAAGAGATTTATTTGGGGATTGTAGTAATTCTTGTTCTTGTAATTTTGATGAAATAAATTATTCTTGTAAAAAGAACTCCTGCGGAGCGCAGTGCTCAAATGATTCAGATTGTGCATCAGGGTACTATTGCAGTAATCAATGTTATTGCAAACAAACTCTTGCTTGCCCAACTATTGTTGTTGAAAAAATTGGTCAAGATGGTAATGATACTATTGCTGATGTTAATTTGAGCATTACTTGTAATTCGAGTACTTCCCAAATTTTTAATGCCGATTTAAATATTTATGATTCAGAGAATAGTTCTTTAATAAAATCAATTCATTTTGATTGCAATGCTACTCCACACACGGTGTCAGTTAGTGGGCTTGCTTCAGAAAAAATGTATTCAACTCTTATTAGAATAAGTAATGTTCCAGCTTGTGTTGGAAGAGGTTTTGAATCCTATTTTTCAGTTTCAAAAAGTTTTAATGCGTCTACAATTCCTGATTCAAATATTTTGTTTGCTGTATTGATTTGTATAGTTGCAGTTGGTTTAATTATTTCAACAAGAAAAAACAGGGCTTTTTAAAAAAACAGTTCAAAAACATTTTAG
>CAZIEL010000102.1:0-3961 GCA_964538165.1 uncultured archaeon
TAATGAGCAAAATAAGCCAAAATAGAAAACAAATTAACAATCAGTTAGCAAATACCTCTTAAGCATAGAATTAAATTAGGTTATTTTTTCTGTATTGTTATGAAGATTGCTTTAATTGGACTAAAAGATAATTCAATTAACTTTTTTCCGGAGCTTTCAAAAGCTCTTTCAAAAAGAATTTCGGGTCTTGAGCTTGAAGAAAGATTTGCTCCTTTTGTAGAAGATTTGCCTATTATTGCGAGTGAAACGACTCAAGATGCGGATTTTGTTTTTGTTTATGCAATGATTGAAGATGAACCAATGATTGATTTAATAAAAGAAAAATTAATTGATGTTGAGCTTTCCTCAAAAACAAGGATATTAAAGGTACTTGATGCTGATGAGGTTTCGGGACTTGATGAAGAAGAATTTTATGAAAAAAAAGAAGCATTGGTTTTACAATATACTGATTTAATTGTAAGAATATTATTTAATGAAGAAGAGTTTGAACCAAAAGATAAGGACTTTGCATTATAACGCGCTTAGTTTAAAATAAATTTGTTTCTAAAAGGTTATTCTTTCTCTTGTCTGTTCTTGTGTTTTTTTAATTCACTTTCAAGGTGATCAATTATTTTGTTTGAATTATTTAAAGAAGTATTTTTTTCTTCAAGGGCGCGTTTTATTGATCTAATCTCGCTTTCATACTTTTCTTTTACTTTTTCTTCTATCGCTTGTGTTTTTTCTTCAAGTCCAATTATTTGCTTAGTATAATGGCTTCGTGTATCAATTGTTTCTTTTTCTATTTCTAATGCGAGTGTTTTTGCATAATCTCTTTCTTTTTTCAATTCTTTGATTAATTCAATTGATTTTTTAGTAAAAATGGTATGCATTTCTTCAATTTCATCAATTCTTCCTTTTAAGTGTCCAAAACTTCCTTCAACGTAACTAATTTGTGCCATGTGTGAAGAAAGAGATTTTTTTGTTTCATATACTGCTGTTGACATTTTTTTATCAAGTTCGTTTAATTCAAGCTCAATTTCTGCAATACTTTTGTCTGGAGCAAGTCCAAAATAAGATTTTCTTTTTAATTCAATGTTTTTTTGTTTTGCTTCTTCAAGTTCTTTTTCTTTTTGTTGTAGTACTTCAAGGAGGTTTCTTGCAGTTGAACCTTTTCTAACGAAAGGTAGTTTTCTTGTAGCAAGAAAGTTACTAATTCTATCAACATTGTACCTAGATTTTAGTGAGAGGGATAGAATTTTTTGTTGAAGAGATGAGTAAAGTTCAGGGACTTCAGTGGTTTCAATTTCGTTTACAAGTTCTTGTCTTAATCTTTTTTTCTTTTCCATTCCAATATTTGCTTCAAGTACAGTGATTTCTCTTGCCATTTCTGAGAGAAGAGAATCAATATCAGGAGTGTTTTTTTCAAGCAATAATTTTGTTTCTTTATTTATTTCATCGAGTAGTAAGTAAATGTTTCTAAGTTTTTCAGTGTTTTTCTCGAGTTCAAAAACAAACCCTTCTCTGTTTAGTTGTGCCCAGTTTGTTCTAACAACTGAATCATGAAGCGCATTAATCTCCGCTATTGAGTGATTAACCTTTTCTTCTAAATTAGGCATACTTCAAATTACGATTTTCAATAATTTAAAGCTTTCCAAGCGGTGTTTTGTGCTCACTTGGGATACTAGAAGTTTTTTTATATGCTCTTTGTCATTAATTACTTTATGTTTTCACAGAGTAGTGAGGGGTTAATCTTCAAGAATCTTTGTATTGATCCACATAAGGTTCCAAAGAGTACTAATGCCTTTATTTCTCATGCGCATTCTGACCATGTAAAGTTATCAAAAAAAACCCTGTTTTTTGCGACAGCTCCAACAATTGATTTAGTAAAAGAAAGATTTGGGGGTGCTAATTTTTCTCCAATAGAATTAAACAAAAAGACGGATTTTGATGGATTTAATATTGAACTTAAAGAAAATGGCCATATTTTGGGTTCTGCGCAGGCTTTAATTGAGAGTGATGGAAAAGAATTTGTTTTTACTAGTGATTTTAGATTACAAGAATCTTTGTTGTTTAGGGGTGCAGAGCCTTTGCCTTGTGAAACTTTGGTTCTTGAAACAACTTTCGGTTCACCCGAATATGTTTTTCCAAAGCAAGACGAAGTTGCAATCGAAATTGGGGATTGGGTTATAAAAAATGCTAAAAATGGATTAGTTTTACTTTCAGGGTATTCTCTTGGGAAATCACAAGAGCTAACAAAAATTGCAAATGATGTTGGTTTTATTCCTGTTGTGCATGATAGTATTTTTCAAGCAAATGAAATTTATAAAAAACATGGTGTTAATGTGGGGAATTATCTAAAACTTGATCATAACTTGAAAGACTCAAGTGTTCTAATTATGCCTCCTCAATTGGTGGATAGGCACTTGTTTGCAACATTAGAACATTTTGATAAAAGAAAAATTTCTTCCTCTCTTGCAACTGGATGGAGTTATCGCGGAGCGTTTGACAAAACTTTTCCTTTGAGTAATCATTCTGATTATAATGATCTTTTAGATTATGTAAAAGCTTCAAATCCAAAATTGGTTTTGACTGATCATGGGTTTTGTGAAGAATTTGCAAGAAAATTAAATAAATTGGGGTTTAATGCAAAACCCTTAAAACAACACAAACAAAAGTTGATTAGTGAGTTTTAACTATCTAAAAATCTTAATTAAAAACCTTTTCCAGCTATTTCTATCATGGTTCAAATAGATGTAACTAAAGAACTGATTCGAAAAGTTGCTATTAATGCTAGACTTAATCTCACTGAAGAAGAGTTAGAGAAATTTGTTCCTCAAATTAAAGAAATAATTTTAGATTCTTTTAACAAATTGGATGAAGTTGATGTTTCTAATATTAAGCCTAGTTTTCAACCAATTGAGATAACTAATAAGTTTAGAAAAGATGAAGTAAAAGATTCGGTTACTTTAGATCAAGCTTTAGAGAATGTTTCTTCCAAATTGAGACAAGATGGGTATATTAAGGGCCCAAAGTCACTTTGAAGGAGTATTATTGATTGAGTTGATTTTTATGAAAAGAGAAGAAACAATTGATTATTTTGTAACTTGTGCAAGAAATGACTTTTCGGTGGTTGAAAAAAATCTTGGGAGCCTTGTTCAAGAAATAAAGTTAAGTGAATTAAAAAAATTAAATTATATTGAAACTTTTGATGCTGTTGATGTGCTTAAACAACTTTCTGAATTAAAAAAAAGCTTTGAGAAAAAGGATTCAAAATATTATGGGAAACTTTTTGGGGTTCCTATTACTGTTAAAGATGCTATTTGTGTTAAAGGAATTGAATCAAAAGCAGGTTCAAAAATTCTTAAGGGTTATAAACCATTATTTGATGCAACGGTTATTGAGAAAGTAAGAAATGAAGGTGCGATAATTTTAGCAAAAACAACTCAAGATGAATTTGGGTTTGGTACTTTTGCAACGCATACAGAAAAAGTTCCAAAGAATCCTTTTGATAATGAACGATCTTGCGGGGGGAGTAGTGGGGGCGCTGCGGGCTTTACTGCTTTTACTAAAAATTATCATGTTGCAATTGGAGAAAGTACTGGGGGGTCAATTGCTTGCCCCGCATCGTTTTGCGGAGCAGTAGGAATAACTCCAACATACGGACTCGTCTCAAGATTTGGTTTGATTGATTATGCAAATTCTTTGGATAAAATTGGAGCAATTGCAAAGAATTCTGATGATGCTGCGCTTTTACTTGAAGTAATTTCTGGGCTTGATAATAATGACTCAACTTCTCTTCCAAACGCTTTCTCAAAAAAAGAAGTTGTGTTAAAGAGAATGGCCGTGATTAAGGATTTTGTTGAGGGTTGTGATGAAGAAGTAAAAAAAGTTTTTAATGAAAAAATTAATCAACTCAAAAAGTTTTATACAATTGAAGAAGTTTCTTTACCACTGAATGTAAAGTATGCACTTAGTGCGTACT
>CAZIEL010000103.1:0-3960 GCA_964538165.1 uncultured archaeon
TCCACTATATTCCTGAGAGTATTTGCGTTGCGGCACCTTATTATTATTGTACAAAGAATCGAATGAAATCGTTTTTAATGGCCTCAAGTACTTTTGTTCCAATTCTAATTGGTTTTTTTATAGGATATTATTTTTATCCCCTAATTCCTAATAACTTGTTTGGGGTAATAATTGGGGTGACAGCAGGAATAATGGCGCACATCTCGGCAGTAGAATTAATTCCTTCTTCTTCAAAAAGAATAACTAACCATGATACGATAATATCTTTTATTTTTGGGATAATGTTTGTTGTTTTGTTAAAATTTATTTCTTAAGGGTTTTTGGTTTGAAGCATAGGCTTTAAATGCTTAGTTTTTCTATTTTATTTTATGGTGTAAAACGCCATATTTATGTTAGCCCCTTTGTCTGAACCTTAAAGAAAGGTTCACGAAAAATTGATTTGGGGCTTAAAAATAGATAAAGCCCCTTCGTCTAGTGGCCAAGGATGCAGGCCTTTGAAGCCTGATACCCCAGTTCGAATCTGGGAGGGGCTATTTTTCTTTTTGTGATCTTATGAAGCATGTGTTTTATAGAGAGGTTGTTCGAGATTATTCTTTAATTATTGAAGAAGCTTGGTTTTTTGGGTTGACTAAAAGTTGTGATGCTATTTTTGGCAAAAATCCTTTTTCTCCAATAAATGTTTTTAATCTAAAAGACGGTGCTATTGAGTTGTGGCATGAAAATAATGCTTACAAATGGTTACTTGATGCTCTGGTGGATAAGGCAAAAAAAAATCCCGAGTTAATTGAAAAAATCATTTCAAGTTATGAAAAAAGCATTGCTGTTCATGAAGAGGTTTGGAAAAGGAATCATTGCGAGAATGGAAAAGAATTAGTTAATTATATTGAATCTGTTTTTGAGTCAATGATTGGATTCATTGTTTTTTATTATCTTGGTGTTGATGAGCGTACTCCAAAAGATATTCGTGATTATGTGCTTAAATTAAGAGAACGAGACAAGTTTTTTGAAGAAGCTGACCGCACAATTAGAAGGTCTATAAATAAAATTTATCCTCACACTGTAGGTCTTGAATCAGGAGTTGTTTTTAGTGAGGTAAAAACAAATAAAATTCCTAGTGTAGAAGAGTTAAAGATACGTAGTAAGAATTGTGTTTTAATTCCAGGTATGTTTTTTGAAACTATTTCTTTAGATGCGTTTGTTGCAAACCATCCTGATTTTGAATTTCCTCTTGAAGAGATTAGTAATAAAAAAGTGAATGAACTTAAAGGAAGAAGTGCTTTTGTTGGAAATGCTAAAGGTATTGCAAAAATAGTTAAACGTAAGGATCAATTAGAGAAAGTTAATGAAGGGGACATTTTAGTTTCTCCAATGACTCTTCCAGAATTTTTGCCCGCAATGAAAAAAGCAAGTGCTTTTGTTACTGATGAAGGTGGAATTACTTGTCATGCTGCAATAATTGCAAGGGAAATGAAAAAACCTTGTGTTATTGGAACAAAGTTTGCTACGCAGGTTTTCAAAGATGGGGACTTTTTGGAAGTTGATGCAAAAAACGGAATTGTGAAAGTAATAAATATAGAATAAGCTTTGTGATTATATATGGTTTCAACTAAAGTTCTTGTTGCTGGTTCAATTGGGCTTGATGATGTTTCAACTCCGTTTGGTTCGGTAAGTAATGTTGCGGGGGGAAGCGGGGTTTTTGCTTCTCTTGCTTGTTCTCTTTTTTCAAAAACTGCTCTGATTGGTTGTATTGGAAAAGATTTTCCAAAAGACAAGTTGGATGTTTTAGAGAGTAAGAGTATTGATATTAGTGGAGTGAGTATTAGTCAAAAACCTACAATGCGTTGGAAGGCGCATTATGGCTTTGACATTAATGTTGTGCACACGGATTTATTTGAAGCAAATTCTTTACTTGATTTGCCTAAAAGTGTTCCAAGCGAACTTGCTAATGTTGATTATGTTTTTTTAGGAAACTTTGATCCAGAGCAACAAATGAGTTTGTTAAAATCTTTTCAGTCAAAACCAAAACTATCTATTTGTGATACTAATGATTTTTACATTAATTCAAAAAGAGATAAAGTTTTGGAAATGGTTTTGGCTTCGGATCTATCTTTGATGAATGATGCGGAAGCAAGAGAATTATTTAAGACAACTAATTTAGTTAAGGCAGCACAAGAAATACTCGCGATGGAATCAAAGTATGCTATAGTAAAAAAGGGAGAAGATGGTTGTGTTTTGTTTTCTAAGGAAAATCATTTTGCTTGTGTTGGGTATCCTTTAGAGAATATTAAAGACCCTACTGGTTGCGGAGATTCTTTTGCAGGAGCTTTAATTGGGTACCTTGCAAATACTGCTGATTTGTCAGAGAAAAATATTCGAAAAGCGGTGGTTAATGCAAGTGCCGTTGCTTCTTATAATGCTGAGTCCTTTTCTTTTGATAAACTTGCAAGCATAACTAGAAAGGATGTTAAAGAGAGAGTAAAAGAATTTAGGGAATTTGTGAAGTTTTAATTAAATGATTGACTTGTGGGCAAGGTTCGTGTGATTTATAAGTTTTTGTTTAAATGTTTTATTTATTGGAGTTGAGCAAGAATGGCGTATGAAGTAAAAGATATTAATTTAGCAGAACAAGGCAGTATGAATATTGCTTTTGCTGAAACTCAAATGCTTGCTCTTTTAGAAGTAAAAAAGAGATTTGTTAAGGAAAAGCCTCTTAAGGGAATAAAAGTTGGAATGGCTCTTCATGTTACAAAAGAAACTGCTGTTCTTGTTAGAACTTTAATTGCTGGAGGAGCAGAGGTTGCAATTACTGGTTGTAATCCACTAAGTACTCAAGATGATGTTGCTGCGGCTTTAGCAAAAGAAGGAGTAGAGGTTTATGCTTATAAAGGCGAAACAAAAGAGGATTATTACAAATATTTAAACAAAATTATTTCTTTCAAACCGCATATTACTATTGATGATGGTTGTGATTTAGTTACTGAGATTCACTCAAAGCACAAAGAATTAATTCCTAGTTTAATTGGGGGTTGTGAAGAAACAACTACTGGAGTAATTAGACTAAAAGCAATGGAAAGAGACGGGGCACTAAAATATCCCGTTATTGCAGTTAATGATAATGATACTAAGCATTTGCTTGACAATTATTACGGAACGGGTCAATCTACTCTTGATGGATTAATTAGAGCAACAAATATTTTGCTTGCGGGAAAAACTTTTGTTGTTCTTGGGTATGGTAGTTGTGGAAAAGGAACTGCATTAAGAGCAAGAGGTCTTGGGGCAAATGTTATTGTCACTGAAATAAATCATTTCAAAGCACTTCAAGCAAAGTATGATGGTTTTAGAGTAATGAAAATGGAAGAAGCTTGTAAGCTTGGAGATATTTTTATTACGGTTACAGGAAATAAACACGTCATTAGACTTGAGCATATGAAGCAGATGAAAACTGGAGCAATAATGGCCAACTCGGGTCATTTTGATATTGAGATTGATGTTGCCGGATTGAATAAAGAAGCAAAGGGTGTTAAACGAATAAGACCATTTTTGGATGAATATAATTTGAATGGAAGAAATATTTATTTGTGTGGTGAAGGAAGATTAGTTAATCTTGCTGCTGCCGAAGGACACCCAAGCGAAGTAATGTCAACTAGTTTTTGTGGGCAAGCGCTTGCGGTTGAGTATTGTGTAAAAAATAAAGGAAAATTAAAACCAAGTGTTATTACTCTTCCAAAAGAAGTAGATGATAATATTGCAAAACTTCAATTAAATGCCCTTGGAATAACAATTGACACTTTAACTCCTGAACAAATAAAGTATTTGGCTAGTTGGGATGAAGGAACCTAAAAGTTCTTTCTTGCAATAAAATTATATTATTAGCCGCCCTGTATTTTTCATGAATTATAACAAGCTTGTTAGGGACAAAATTCCTCAAATAGTGAAAAAGAAAGGTGTTATTGCTTATAC
>CAZIEL010000104.1:0-3914 GCA_964538165.1 uncultured archaeon
GGAATAATAATTGTTGCAGTAAATCAAGGTCAAACACAAACAACAGAAGGATCCAGTAAAGCATATGATGCATTACACGACCTAGCGGTCACTGGAATGGGTTATGAGATTGAATTAACCCTTGCAGATTATACGGGGTATTCGGGTTACAGCCCTTTTCCAATACCAACCAGTGTTGATTGTAATAATCCAATTACCCAAACAAGAGCTGCTTGTTTTTATGAGAAAACGATTGCACATTTGGTAATAGATGGAATAACAGTAGACACTTATGATTTAACCGGAATAAATGGAAAAATAGGCCAGTCAAAAAAATTCAATTATTCTTTTAATGGTGATCCAAATAAAATTCATAACCTCAAAATCGTATATGATGATTGTTGGGCAGGGTATGGAAAAACTGGAGATCCGACCATTGACTCAAGATTGTATGTAATAAATGGAAGCGGAACTAAATGTTCCGATGAATCAATTGCAATTGGGGCCGTGTGTACAATGTGTAATGACTTTAATTTATAGGATAGAAATTTGTACTTACTGGGACTAAAAATAGATCGAGCAGATGGAACCCAAGTACCAGTTGCCCTTGATGTAAAATGGAGCACACCAGCAGTAAATTTAGATTTTAAATAAATCATTTCTTCAAATAATATTTTTTAAACTTTTCAAGAGCAATTTTTCTCATTCCAATTTTGATTATTTCTTCTTTTGTCATCTCTGATAATACTTTGTTAAATCCTTTTGGAGTAAATATTCTGTTCCATCCAAAGCCATCATCTCTACCAGGAGAAGAAATATTTCCAAGTATTTCTCCTTCAAAAAACTTTACTTCCCCGTTTGGAGAAGAGTAGCCAAAAATTGCTTTTGCTTTGGCGCCAGTGTGTCCTAATTTTTGTGTCATATTATAAAGTCCTTCTTCGCCAAGAGTTTTCAAGAACCATTTTATTAATGGACCGGGCAACCCATTCATTGCATCAATATAAAGTGAAGTGTCTTCAACCAAAAATTCGCCTTTATGGTGTTTTTGTGCTTCAAGTAGTTTATGTTCTAGCACTTTGTGTGAATCAACTTCTTGTATTTCAATAAGGTCAATATCAAGCAACTCAATTTTAATTTCTGGAGACAATATTTGTTTAACTTGTTCAAACTTATTTTTATTTCCAGAAATAAAATATATCGCCATTTTTTCACCTAGAATATATACTCGCCAAAATACTTTTTTATAGATTTATTTGTAACCCCGTTTGGTTTTATTGACAAATTTTCGAACAAAACCTTTTCAAGCCCGTCAGCAAAGTCACAAAATGCGCAAGAGTATTCCCATTTTTTCTTATCGCTCTTAAGGTCATATCGTTTTGCAAACTCAGCAAGTCTTTTTTTTAGAGTTGTAACTCCGCTTGGGGCAACTCTAAGATCAGCGTAAGCAAATATCATTAAATCTAAATTAGTTTTCCATTTTTGATCCATTTCACGTTCAAGCGCTTTATGTTTAAATAAGTAATAAACTTTTTCATTTACCCCAATTTCTTCAACAATTTTTTGATTCGTAATCCCATCATTTGAACCATACTTTTCTAAGAATTCTTTTTGTTTTACTCGCAAATAATCTAGTCTTTTCCTATCCACTAAATCAAGTAATTTTATTTTTATTTTATCATTAAAATCCATTTTTACAATATTCCCCAAATCATGAATTAACGTAGCAGCAATTATGTCTTCAGAATTTACTTCTGTTTTTGATTTTTCACACAAAAGTTTTGCAACCGCCGCAACTTGAACCATGTGTCTTCGAACGTTAGTAGGAACGCAATATTTTTCATAAATTTGATTAATATTACAAATAATTTCTTTTGATTGCATAAAAAGAACTAAATTATTTAAAATAAAGTATCAAATGCTTTTTTTCCATCCATACTTTCTAAATAAGCCCATCTGTCATCAACATATTTTTGTATTTTTGTTACAATTTCAGGAGTAACATGTTTGAATCTTCCTTGCATCATCAAATATTCTTCCACAGATTTTTTCTCAGGCGGTTTGTAATTTAGTTTAATTACTCCGTTTTCGATTTCATATAGCGGAAACACGTTTGTTTCTGTTGCTTTTTTTGCAATATCGAGCGTAATTGAAGAATCTATTTTCCAACCAGGAATACATGGAACATAAACATGCAAAAGTGTTGGCCCATCAGTTGCGAGCGCCTTTTGTACTTTATTTTTTAAATCAAATAAATTTGTTACACTTGCGCTTGCAACATATTTTGCCCCGTGCGCTGCAATGATAAAGGGAAGTGGTTTTTTTGGTTCTTGTTTCCCGTGAGTTACCATTCCGTTTGGAGAAGTTGTTGTGTTAGCATAAGGAAAAGTTGCTCCGCTTCTTTGTATTCCTGTGTTCATGTATGCTTCATTATCAGTTACAACAAAAAGTATTTTGTGCCCTCTTTCCACTGCTCCGCTTAGTGCACCAAACCCAATGTCAAACATTGCTCCATCTCCACCAATTCCAATAACATTTGTTTTTGTATCCCCTTTTGCGATTAGCGCTGCTTTTACTCCGCTTGCAACTGGTCCCACTGTTTCAAACGCACAGTGCACCCAAGGAATTTCAAATGCGCTTTCAGGATAGGGTGTTGATACTACTTCCATGCACCCAGTAGCCATTACTAGTACTGTTTCTGCTCCAGCGGCTTTTAGTATGTGTCTTAGTGCTAGTGCTTCTCCGCATCCCGCACAAGCTCTATGTCCGCTTGCAAAAAATTCTTTTTCTTCCATTCCAAGTATTGCCATAAACATCAACTACTTTCTAAAAAATTATTTCAACCATTCCCCATCTTTTCCTTTCATTACTAAATCGAATGCTTTTCTTATTCTTTCTCTATCAATGTCTCTTCCGCCTAGTCCAGCAATGAATCCGCTTACTTTTACTTTTTCATTTTTCAATGCCGCTTTAGTGTCAGTGCATAATGTGCCTTCGTATCCTAAAGAAATGTGTCTATCAATTACCCCAAGTCCTTTTAGTTTTTTTGTCGCACTAAGCAAATCGTCAACTGGGAAGGGCCTTATTGATTTGATTTTAATTATTCCAACTTTTTTTCCTTTTTTTCGTAATTCTTCAACTACTTCTTTTGCAGTGCCAACAGTGCTTCCTGCAATCATTAATGCATATTCTGCATCTTTCATATTAATTAATTCTATAAGTCCGTCTCCGTATTCCCTTCCAAATTCTTTTGCAAATTCTTTATGCACATTTGGTATTTCCTTTATTGCTTCTTTCATTGCGGTTTGAATTTGTTCTTTAAACTCAAAATAAGTGTTTGGTTGTGCAAAGGCCCCAAATGTTTTTGGTGCTTTAGGATCAAGATAATTTGTCGGATTATATTCGCCAACAAATTTGGTTACTTTGTCTTGGTCTTCTATTGTTACTGGTTCGTATACGTGTGTTAGTACAAATCCGTCTGCGCAAACCATTACAGGTATTGAAACATTTTCTTTTTCAGCCAACTTATAAGCCATTATTATTGTATCGAATGCTTCTTGTGGAGTTTCACAAAAGAACTGTATCCACCCTTGATCTTTTTCGCTCATTGAGTCAGAGTGGTCATTCCAAATATTTAGTGGGCCAGATAGGGCTCTATTAGCAATAAACATTACTGCAGGAAATCTTGAAGCAGAAATTATTGGAATAATTTCATGCATTAGTGCTAATCCTTGACTGGCTGTTGCCGTAAATGATCTTACCCCTGTTGCGTATGCTCCAAATAGTGCGCTTGCTGCAGAGTGCTCACTTTCAACGTAAATCATTTGCGCAGTCATTTCTCCGTTTGCAACAAATTCAGATAATTTTTCAGGAACTAGAGTACTTGGTGTAATTGGGTACATTGGTAAAACTTTTGGTTTGCATAGTTTTACTGCAAT
>CAZIEL010000105.1:0-3914 GCA_964538165.1 uncultured archaeon
TCCTTAAAGCGATTCCTAAGTAATTCCTACAATTCAAGTTTTTAAATATTTAACTGGAATAAGTGTAACAAAACGAACAGATTGGTTTCATTGTGCATATGTCGTTGCCACAATAGGAATTACTTCATTTGGGTGATAATCTTCTGGTTTTATTGATCCTAATCTCCATACACCCAGTACGTTTACACATGTGTTTTCTCCTACTATTAGTGGCACGTATCCTTTTCCGTTTGTTATTGTTGGGTCTACTGATATTGAGGAGTATGAGAAGGGTCTTTTTGGGATTATTCCAAACCATTCGCGTATTGTTTTTATGATGCTTCCTTCTTGTACGAAATATGCGTATGAACAGGCGTCTCCGAAGCTTGGGTCTGTTGTTCCATTTGGGTGGATGTGGTTTGTACCTACTTCGTATAGTTTTTTGTTTGGTATTATTTCCGAGTTAATTATTTGGGATGCTGAGTATTGCTGGAATGCTTTCGTGTTATTTACCACGTGTGAAGTTCCTACTACGTCCACTTGGTCTAGGTATTTGTACCAGTTTGGGTCTCCTGTCGTGTATGCTCTTGCCAGATAGGAAGTTGGGTCGTCAGCTACTAGTAAGTTGTGTTTGTTTAGAAAGTCTAGATATTGTGCTATTTGATCAAGTGCATTTTGTGATTTTGTGTAAACGTAAGTATCTATTAAGTCGACTATTTCAGAGTGTAGTTTTATGTAGGCTTCATAATCGGCTTTTGTTTGCCCAACCCACTCAGATCTGAATTGTAGTGTTCCTCTTGGTGCAATGTATTTTTCGACGTATAGGGCGTCGCTTTGGTCATCATATACTCCTAAGAGGAATGCTCTGTTTTCCATTGTTTTTCCTTTAGCCCACGTGTTTTCAAATTGTCTTACTGTTGGTGAAATGAATGCTTTTTGTCCATTTTTGTATTCTAATAAATATCCTTTGTTTTCTGCGGTTTGAATAGCGTTTGCGGTCAGTGTAGTTCCTGTTCCTGCAATTCTTTGAAATTCTTGCTGTGAAACTATTTCTTGTACTTGTATTTGCTGTGGAACTGTAGTGGATTGGTTGATAGATTCTGTAAAGCGATTAAATGAATCTCTATATCTTTGAGCAGCATTTGTACCCGTTGATTCAAGGGGCTGAAATACTCTTGTTTCTAAGCGTTGTTGTGTTATTGAACCATTAATGTAGTTACGCATAAAGCTGTCTACTGCGCTTGGATTTGGTGGAACAGAAAGTTGTCCATAAGGATTTGTATAATATTGAACTACCTCGTTCACTCCTCTTAAATCCATTTCAATTATTGCTCTGACGTGTCTAGCATCATCACTTTGGTCATAAAGAACCCAACTCTTAACATTCTCAAAATCAGGATAATCTGCACTCAGCCCGGTTTTAACTGCAGCTCTTCTTTGAGCAACAGTACTATTACTACTATAAACTGAATATTGTGGATTAGGCAACGAAGAAACAGTTGCAGATAAATCTTGAACAGTCTGACCAGTTAAATAAACTGTTATTTTTTGTGTGCCTTGCCCATCTGGGCTTATTACCGCAACTGTTTTTCCTAGTTTCATTGCGTTCTCTATTGTCGCTATTCCTCCTGTTGAGATATTTGGTAAGCTTATTTTTCCTGTAACTATTGCAGTTATTCCTTTTTGTGTTACTGCTTCTTGTGAGTATTCAACTATTTGCGTCCCCCTAATAAATCCTTTTCCAAATTCTCCAGAAATTTTTAATCCATCCAAACCAGAAGCGCTCTCTAGAACCGCAATTGAACCACCTTCAGGATTAGTTACAGCCACCCCAGTTGAAGGAGACCAAACACAAGGAGAATGGCAAAAGAAATTCAAAATTTTTCGGGCAACCGAGATTTTTTGGGTTTCATCAAAAGAAGTTATTCCGAGTTTTGCCCGTCCGGCTGTTTGAATTTGTAATGCTTTTTCTCTAAGCAAAGTTGAATTAAACCCATTTTCTGAAAGGCTTTTTTCTACTCCGTTGGGGAGTTTGCGCCCATACTGTACTGAATCGCCAAGGTATTCATTTACTACTTTTGGCCCGTTGACACTACCGTCAGGATTAAGGAAATATGATGAACCCCACTCTTGTTCCCATTTATAACCAATTTCAGCGCGCGCCGAAGCAACTCCTATCTCAGATTCAAAGTGTGCAATTAGTTGTGCCCTCTGTGCTTCACTTAATAAATCATACCATGCATGAAAAACTTCATGTGAAATTTTATCTAAATCAGATAAGTCTGAAGAATGGATAATAATTCCTTGGTTAGGGTCATAAAGAGTGTAGGAACTTACTGATTCCTCCGTTATTTCAATCCCTCTTTCAGTAACCTTCGCTAGTGGCCTAGTATCAATATTTATCTTAATATTGTCTGCAAAACCATTTGGAGTGATGCTAATTTCAATCAAGTTTGATGGCACTACATTTTGCATAATCGGTGTCGTCAAAAGGTTTACTGGACCGTTAGAAAAGTAACTATTGAACTGTGCTGACTCTAATTGATAATATTGTGTTGATGTATTTTTGTAAGGCGGTTGCCCAGAAATTATTTTTCTTTCAGCTAATTTTTTCCCAGCCACAAAAGAGTGGTCATCAGGAATTTTGTACGGCATTGTTTCAGTTGATAATCCGGCTAATACTTCCGTTCCATCACTTAGTGTGGCTTCTTTTGAAGCTAAAAAGGCTTTTTGTTCAGGAGTTAGGACTTCAGATACTGTTTGCATTCGTTCTATGCCAATAAAAGTTACGTTTTCATTAGCTGCTATTGCGCTTTTTGCTGTATCCGTATAATAAGAGTAGGCAACTATTATTTTTGGCTTTACCTGCTTGCCTGCATAACGTTTATTTATTACTTCAATAAATCGGGTCACCGCATCTGAACCTGAATAACTTGCATCATCCCAAATAACAAAGGTGTTTACGCCTGAATCAGATAAGTCAGCAATTATTTTATCATGATGATTTTTACTAAAATAACTAGCATAACTTGGCTGTCTTTGTAAGTATTCACGATAATTTTCAAAAAGCCACCTTTTTGATTTTCCCGCATCAAAATCAAACAACACAGCATAAGGCTCATTACCGATAGCCGTTGAAATTCTTTCTGCAACTTGCCTTGTGGCCTTCTCAAATTCTTGAACTGACCTTACTCTTATGCTATTTAATAAATTTTGAGCTATTTGCCTTTCCATCGGATTAGTAAAACTATCCGCCCAAGATTGCCCAAGAGCCCTATCAAAAATAATTGTGTTAGTTGGAGTCGCATCAAGCAAGTTGGATTTTACTAAAATACTTTCAACCCTCGCCATGTTAACCGCTACTCCTTTAGCTGTTTGTTCTGCTAAAACGTTCGGGGTTGTTGTTTGGGTTATTTGAATTGCTTTTGTCGGAACTGAACAACCAATAGCACATTCTGTTGCGGTAATTATTGGTGTTGTTTCTGATAGTTGGAGTGTCGGTATTAGTTGGGGTGTTTTGTTTGCTTTCATTACTTCTGGGGTGTATTTTGTAGCAAAAAGTATTTTTTCTCCGAGGGTTTTTGCCGAAATTGCTTCTTGCATTATTTGGGCAAGTTGTTCTTCTGAAAAATAAGTGGAATCAAAAAATTGACTTGTTGCTTTTTTGGGGTCAGTTAATAGCGCGGTAAATGTTCCAATATTGACGGGGGTTTGCCCAATTTGGGTGTATGCTGCTACTGGTGCTGTTTGGGTTGCTGCAGCAGAAGAAACTAAAAGCATTGTTTTGTCTGAGGCTTCAAGCGCAGCCGCACTGCAAAGACCGCCACTATAACAGGATTCTGCAACCAAAAGCACTTGCCCTTGGGCTTTTTTTAATATAGTTCCAATTTCTTGCCCGGTAACAACATTTTGTGACATTACATTTGGATCCGTGC
>CAZIEL010000106.1:0-3872 GCA_964538165.1 uncultured archaeon
TCCTGCAGGCTTTTTGTGAAGCTTTATAAACCTTTTCTTATCATTTTTCTATATTGATAAAAGAGCCTAATTTTGTTAGGCCGTTGTAGCTCGAAAGGGTTGCAGTTACCACTTCGGTGGAAGGTGAAGTAAATGAGAAAAGATACAGCACTTGTTGCATTAAAAAAATTGCATGAGATTGCTCCGAAAAGAAATTTTACTCAAAGTGTTGAATTGATGATTAATTTTACTGGGCTTGATATGAAGAAGCCAACTAATCAAGTTAATGTTAAAGTGTCATTGCCTTACCCAACTGGGAAGGGGAGTGGAAAAGTAGCTGTTTTTGCTAAAACTGATGAAATGGCTGATTCTTTGAAAGGAAAAGTTGACAAAGTAATAATGGATAAAGAAATAGAGTCTTATGCTAAAGATAAATTGAAATTAAGTGAGTTGATGGGTTATGATGCTCTTTTTGCTGAAGGGCCATCAATGATTACTGTTGCAAAATTTTTGGGGCAGCAATTAGCTCCTAAAGGAAAAATGCCTAAACCAATAATTAGTGCGGGTTTGTTTGATGAAGCTTTAGCTAAAGCAAAAACACAAATTACTGTTTCTAATAAAAAAGGAAGATTTATGCCTGTTGTTCATGCAGTTGTTGGAAGAGAAGGAATGAAAGATGAAGATATGGTTGAAAATATGATTTCTGTTTATGAAGCCGTAATGAGTGCTTTGCCACAAAAGAAACAAAATATTAAGAATGCTTATGTAAAGATGACTATGAGTCCTCCAATAAAAGTAGGTGATTTAGAATGACATCACACACAAAAAAGTGGAAAGCAGGAAAAAGAGTTGAAATTGTTAATTTAGTTAAGGAGTATCCTTTTGTTGCGGTAGCTACATTAAACGAGCTTCCAGCAAGTATTGTTTCTGTTTTAAGAAAGAAATTAAAAGGACAAGCAGAACTTAGAGTTGTAAAAACAAGAGTTGTACAAATTGCATTAAAAGAATCAAAAGTTGACACTTCAAAACTAGATCCTTATGTTAAAGAAAGCGTTCTAATGATTTTCTCAAAAGTAAATCCTTTTGAATTATTTTCTTTTGTAAAGAAAAATAAGGGTAGTGCTGCAGCAAGAGAAGGGGATGTTGCGGATTCTGATATTTTAGTTCAAGCAGGGGACACAGGTCTTCCTCCTGGACCAGCATTATCAACACTAAAAGCTGCTGGTTTGGAAGTAAAAGTTGCTGGACCAACAATTAGCATTTCAAAAGACAAAGTTGTTGCAAAGAAAGGAGAGGCAATTAAGAAAGAAGTTGCTGAAGTTTTAGGAAAGTTAAATATTAAACCAATAAAAGTTGGAATGAAAATAATTGGTGTTCTTGATAAGAACGAAAATATGTTTTATCCTGCTGATGCTCTTGATATGGACGAAGAAGAATTATTTAGTAAGTTCGTTTTAGCATATCAACAAGCAATGAATTTAGCAGTTAATGCTGTAATCTTTGAAGATTCAGTAGTTGAAACAATTGTTGTTAAAGCAGAAAGAGAAGCTAAAGCTTTAGAAAAAGCACTTGCTTCTACTGATGCTGGACAATAAAGATTATATTTGAGAGGTGAAAGTATGCAATACGTATATGCAGCTATGTTGCTTCATTCAGCAAAAATAGAAGTTAATGAAGCTAACGTTGAATCTGTGTTGAAATCAGCAAAAGTTGAGTTCGATGTAACCAAAGTAAAAGCTATGGTTGCTTCACTTAAGAACATCAACATTGATGACGCAATAGCTAAAGCAGCAGTTGCTACAGTAGCAGCACCACAAGCAGGCGCGGCACCAGCAGCTGAAGAAAAACATGAAGAAGAAAACAGTGCAAAGAAAGAAGAAGAAGCAGCAGCTGGACTAGGCTCATTATTCGGATAAATAATCTGAAATATGATGCTTTCACCCAATTGTATGCTTATTTGTAATTTTGGTGTGGTTAAAACCCACACTAATAATTGCAATTAACTAATTTTTAATTGAATTAACTTTGTGCAAAAATATATTTTTGTCCAACTAGACTTACGAAATGTCCAATTATTTTTGTGAAAAATTTCGTACGTTTGTCTTAATTTGGTTCATAAAAATCTTGTCAGGTGAACAAGTTTTAGAAACTCTTTTATATAAGTTAAGACACTAATATGCATGAAAGCGAATTCATGTGAAACTGGAAATGGCTTTCGAGAGAGTTAGTAACTTGGTTTGAAAAAACCAGTTTATGGCAGGCGCGGGAAACTGTGCTCACCAACATGTGGCGAAACCCAAAGTGGCTTTTATGTTCCGCGCGTTCTGCCAAAAAAATTCTATTTTTACCGAATTATTTATCAATTAATTAGGTTGACTTTCAAATTTGAATAAGTTTTTGTTAATGTGCACTTATTTTATTAAATTATGATTAATCTTTCTTGTTTTGCTCGCGATTTTTTTAATAAATCAAGTTTATAAATACCTAAATCTTTATTATGGTGTGTTGGTTTGATTAACATGAAGTCCTTGAACTTGAATATTGTTCGATTTATTTTTGTTCTATTTGTTTTAGCCTTGCTTTTAACTCCAACTTTAGCTATTTTGCAATCAGGGAATGTAAAAATCTTTGCTGTTACTGAAGATAATAAAGGGATGGCAGCAGATTTGTATATGTCTGTAATTCCAGGTACTGGAAAAGTGGCTTTTGTAACTTCAAGTTCTCTAGTTGGAAAAGATACTCAAACAACAGGAAATATTGCTTTACAAATAGCTCAACAAAAAACTAATGTAAAATTAACTGATAAGGACTTAATTTTCGATATTAGGGCTAATGCAAGTGAAGTTGATGGTCCTTCTGCAGGCGCAGCAGTGACTCTTCTTACATATTCTATTTTATCCGAAAAACCACTTAATCCAATTGTGGCGATAACTGGAACAATTAACAATGATGGTTCTGTTGGAATGGTTGGTGGAGTTGGAGCAAAAGCTCAAGCAGCGTCAAAAGTTGGAATAAAACTTTTTATGATTCCTTCTGGGGAAGCAGTAACCGAAGTTGATGAAGAGGGATCTTATGAAACAGTAAATTTGATTGAATATGGTCAAAATAAACTTGGGATGAAAATAGTAGAGATTTCAACAATTGATCAAGCTATTGAGTATGCTTATGCTGATATTGATTCGATAAAAATTGATGCTAACGTTTCAACAAACATGTTTATTCCAAAATCAATTTCTTATGATTCTGTTTTAACTCCGATGAAAATAATTTCTCAAAATTATGTTTCTGATGCAAAAGCGGTTATTGATCAGGCAAAAAAAGATTTGGAAAAAAGTGATATCCCTGATGATTTGCGTGCGGACATGTATCAAAGAATTAGTTCAACAAAAAGAAGTATTGAAATGGCTCAGCGTTTTTTAGATCAAAATTATTTGTATTCTGCAGCAAATTATGCATTTAACGCAAGAGTAATGGCTGGAGCGATTGGAGAAGTGGCAAATAATCCTTCTTTATTGACAAAGGATTCTACAATTCTTGATTCAAAGATTTCTGGGCTTAATAAAGAAATTGAATCCGTGAATGAAAGCTTTGCATTTGTTCCACTTGATGATTTTGAGTGGCTAGTTGGCGCTCAACAAAGAGTTGCTTATGCAGAAAACGCAATTAATAAAATACAATCTTCAACAATTACAACTGTTGATATTCCTTCAAGTGCTACGGAAAATGAAAAGAAAAATGCTGAGAGACAAATGTTGTTTGATAGAGTTTATGATTTTGTTTCAGCACAGACTTGGACAAGCGTGGCAAAAGACTTTTTAAGACAAGCTCAACAAAGCGGATCAAAAAAGATTCCCTATTACACTCCAGAGTTCATTAAATTGGTTAGTACAAAA
>CAZIEL010000107.1:0-3840 GCA_964538165.1 uncultured archaeon
GTATAATTATATACTGTATCTCCTCTTGTACACCTAAGAAGATTTGGTTCAAAAAAATCCAAAGGCTCCCCTTTGACAGCAACATAATTCCCATAAAAATCACGCACTGTTGAGAAATAAAACTCATAATTCGAGTCACAATAAGGACAAGTTGCGGTGTTATAGTCATAACCTGTTCTTTCTGCTCTTGGAGAAGCATATAATTCACAACCATTTGCATACCACATTGGAGGAACTGTTAGTTCTTGACAATAATTTGTTTCATCCCCAGGATAAAGAGTCCCTTTTAGAATATCCTCTCCTGTTGCAAGAGTGGTGTTGTAAATTGGCCCATCAAGATCTGGAACCGCATCAATAGTTTCTGGATATACTTGGTATCCACTTGTTCCATTTGGGGTTGCATTAGAATCAATTTTCCCTGCACATCTTGAATCGTTAAAATAATCCAAAGAATGCATCAACAAATAGTTATAATCTGCAGAATAATACTCTAAAGAATTTAATCGGCGTAATAAATCTTTTCCTCTTTGGGAATTTATATCAATTCCTCTACTATTAATGTCAGCCTCTACTTGTTCACTAAAAAATAATCTATTTTTTATTTCTTTAATCGCACTCATTGACCCGCTTGAAGAGGGCATTATTTCTGAAACAATTTTTTCTTGAATTGTTTGAGGGAGATCATAAAATGATTTTGTTGGATCTGTTTCTTCAGAATATTCTTCTGGTTTTGGGACTAATATTTGAACTGGTTGTTCAAGTTGTTCACTAAATCCGTCAGTATTTAGTATTTCTGGTGGCGCTAAATTTGCATTTATTCCATGCTCCCAAGCATTGCTCATTTCGGCAAGATCAGATTTTGTCCAAGCATAAGTCATTGATTCAAGTGCTTCCCCATGAACAGTTACTTTAAACTTGAAAGTTTCAGGAACACCTGGTTTATGATAACTTAGGCTTACTGAATTTGTGCTTATGTCCATTTGTGGGTAATAATTATCAAGTCTTCCTGAATAACTTGAATTAATAGCCTTTGAAGAAATTTGATCTTTTTGTCTAAAATCAAAAATATAATTTTCAAGTCTTATTGGAGTACTTGGATCATCAACTAGCACATCAATAAAAGCAATTTCTTTTTGCCCAGTACTTGACACTCTGAAAACTTGTAAAGGATAAGCTCCAATCATACCTCCCCTTGTTTCTACTGTTTGTGTTGCGTCCACTGAAATATTTACACTTGTGTTGGGAGCAATATTAAATTGTTTTGGAACCACTTGTAAATCAGAGTGAATAAACACTTTACTTGATTCAGTACAAGTTGATTTTATAACGAATGTAGAAGTCGATCCAAGATTGTTATTTATAGTAGGATTAATTTCTAACGTGCTTCCTACTCCCGCAATATTGACAGTTACACATTCTGGTGCTTGTGGTTGTGGATCAGGAAAAGGTTTTATTACTTCAATCTCAAGTATTGCAGGTTCTGAGTTTTCTTCATCAGTTGCCTCGAATAATATTTTTGTTCCAGCAGTGAGTGCGGTTCCATCAAAGCTAAACATTTCTATTCCATTAGAATCAGTTTGACCATTACAAGATCCTGATAATTTACAATTAAATGGTTCTCCATTAATTGTTGCTCTCCAATTTGCCCTCACAGGATTTTTTGATGCACTCTTTACTTCTTCAGAAATTACTTTTATTAAAAAGAAAGGATAACTTGATTTTTCATAAATAGTATTTAGAGTTGATGTTGCAACAACCACAATATTTAACTTATTTTTATTCTTTACTTCAAATCTTAGTTGAGAGCTGTTTCCAAATTTTGTTAATAATGTATCTTTACTCCCTTCAATCTTTTCCAATCTTTGTTTTATTGTTGCTGACCCATATGCAGCTTTTTTTGGTATTAAATAGTCTTCAACTTCCCCACTTCTTGCAAGTGGCCCTAAGTTAACTTCATTTCTCGCATCATTCTTATCATTTGTTAAAGAGATAATTTCTCTGCCTTGTTCAGCTATTTCTGAAACAATGTTAACTAAACCAAATTGTGTATCTGTCATATTTTGTGCAATGGTTTTTATTTTGTATTGGTCACCAATTTGTATTTTTTGAACAGAATCATCAATCGGTTTCCAATCATTTTCATTCCATTTTAAGTAATTTTCAAACACGAAAGATGGACAATCATCAAAACAAAATGCTTGTCCGATAACAAATTCCTTTGAGTATAATAAACTTTTTTCAACCCCACTTATAGCTTCCCAAGAAACAAGCACACTTCCACTTGCATTAGGATTAACCATTACTTCTAAAACAATTGGAAAGTTATATGGTGCTTCTCTTGTTCCAAATAACAAATTGGCTTGTTTTGCATTAGAATCAACAATATTGGGATTAGATTGTGAGGCACTTATTATAGATCCATTTTTTGTGCTAGACAAAATTCCAAGAGTTTCGTCAACTGATTTTACTGAATTTATTAATATTCTTTGCCCAGAATCGTTTTGAACTGACCCTGTATTTTCAACAAAGAAATTTGCAAGAATATCTCTTTCTCCTTGAGTGTTTAGTACAAGATCATAAAGGAAATAATATTTTTTACCAGGGATTAATTTTGTTGCAAGTTCTATTCGTTCAGTGGGGTCTTGAGTATAAACCCCCATTAAAGGCATTTGAAACTTATTTTTATTAGGGAGAGAGTTAATTTTTCTTAAAAAAACATTTTTTGTTGCAGGGGTTCTCTGAATTGTATACGAGCTTGTTTCAGTAGGAAAAAAGTTTCCATCTTGAGAAAATAATCTTATTGAGTCCCATACTTTCATCCTTTCAGTTTGTAAAGAAAAGTTACTTGTTCTACCCCCACTTAAAAGGACCTTTCCTTGATCAGTATTTTTGTACAACAGTACCTCTGCATTTGTTTTAAAATCTTCATCAAATAAATTAAATGTAATATAACCCTTTCCAGTAATTAAGACTAATTTTTCACTAACATCAGAACTAATTTGTATTCCACTAATTTCCCCTTCAAATTCTTGAGTGACTCCATAAACACGATACTCGCCAACTGGAAGAGAAGAAAAAATAGCTTTTCCATTCTTGTCAGTTTCTTTTGAATCAAATGGCCCTTCAAACCTTGAGTTATACAATTTTATTTGCGCTAAATTTATTGGTTCATTCATATCATCAATTACTTCTAAAAATAATTTTGACCCCCCTTGTTTCATTATTACTTCTTGAGGAGGAGACTGAGCATCTTTTAACTCAATTTGAACTATTTTTGTTTCATATCCTACTGATTTTATTATTGCCATAAATCTTTTTGTAGAGTCAAGTACTTTATAGGGTCCAACTTCTCCAAGATAATTTGATTTTAGTTCAAGGCAATTTTTTGGCTCACTTTCATCCAAACAAAATATTTTTGCTTCTGCATTAGTAATTGGATAGTTTAAATCAAGAAGTTTTAGATGAATCTCTTGAAAGGTTACAACTGGGGAGGGTTCTTTTTTTGATAATTCATCTAACTTTTCAAAAAATATTATTACCTCCATTTGAGTGCCTTTTATTACTTCAAATGTTCCTTCTTCAAAATCCCCTGCAGAGTTAGCAGTATAAGAATAAAAGCCGCTCTTTAAAGAGAGCTTTGCATTTCCATTTAAGGTTTGAATAGTTTCTTCTTTTCCCAAAGAATTAGTAACTATTATTTGTGTTTCTTCTTGTACTGCTAAAAAAGAATTCGAACTAAAATAAACTTCCCCATTTGGTTCGTGAGATAATTTTATTTTTACATTTAATTCTCCTTCAGTTAAAGTTTGTTCTTTTTCAAAATACTTCTCAGCACTAGCC
>CAZIEL010000108.1:0-3799 GCA_964538165.1 uncultured archaeon
CTTAATTCAATTTCTTTTTCTTTTTTAAATTGGTCTTTTAATCTAAGTTTTGATTTTGGTTGTAAAGAAAAAAGAGTGATTGAATCTTTTTTTTCCAAAAAGTGTCTTTCAAATTCTAGAACAACTTTTTCGATATTGGGTTGCTTATTCTTTGGCAACTCTTCTTTATAATAAATTACCAATATCTTTGACAAAAATTAACACCTCATTCTATTGACACTATTAGTATCTCAAAAATAAGAGTTTTTCCTGCTAGTTCGTGGTTAAAATCAACTAGTACATTTGAGTCATTCTTTTGTACTATTAATCCAGGCATCCCGTTTGAGGCATATACTTTTGCGCCCACTACTAAATCATTAAAATCAGGAACACTGTTTTTATCAAAAGTTATAACTCTTTTTGGATCAGGTAAACCATATGCTTCTTCAGGCGGAAGTGTAACTGTTTTTGTTTCTCCTGCTTCCATTCCAACTACCGCATTATCAAATCCTTTAATCATTTGACCGGCCCCAACAACAAATTCAATTGGTTCATTTCTATCAAAACTTGAATCAAATTTTGTTCCGTCTTGCAAAGTTCCCTTATAATGAACCTTAACCGTGTCACCTTCCTTAACTTTTCTAAAATTATCAAGATTACTATAACCATTTCCATTTGAATCAATTTTTCCATTAGCATTTAAATCCGCATTACTGTTTTGATCAACCACATTACCACCACCGCTTGTGCACCCCAAAAACAAGAATACCACAAAAACTAATACAATTATTCCTTTTATTTTATCCATTTGATCACTACAAAAATTGGAAACAAAACAATTAAAAAGTAAAGATTCTAATAAAAAAACTAAGGTTTTTTTGCACAAATATGAAGGTATTGATCTTCTTTTTCTTCAACTCTTGTTATTTCATTAAATCCTGCTTCGGCAACATATTTTGAAAGAATTTCAAAATCATACCCAAAAAAGTGGTGATCTTCAACATAATTTTCAAAACCATATATTTTATTTAAAGCCCATTCTTTTTTTTGCCCCCTTTCAGTTGCAAATAAATTACAAAAATATTCCAAATTTGGAACAATTATTTCAAGAGTTCCCTTATCTGAAAGCACGCGAAACATTTCTTTTAGAGCTATTCTTGCATCCTGTCGAGGCAAATGTTCTAAAAAAAACCTTGAAAATACACACTCAAACTCCCCGTCCTTAAATGGAAGTTTCCTTGCATCTCCAATTATGTCTGCATTCACATTTTGTCTAATATCAAAGTGAATAAATCCTTCTCTTGGTTTATTTCCTGAACCAATCTCTAATTTCTTAACCTCATTATTCATAATACCACAATTTTATTAAATATTTTTTATTTGTTCCAAAGCTTGCTTTGGAATTACTCCTGAACTAACTAATAAATTTAATCTCTTCATTTCAGCCATACTTTCTTTAACCGTAAAAGGATTACGCAAAAATCGTTTTAACTTATTATAATCTGTTGCTCCGCCAATTTGACTTGAATCAATTCCACGAAGCACTTTAACCATAGCAGGCATCCCAAATAGCCCTGAATCGGCAAGAATATTTTCGGCAGTAAAATTATAAATTGCAAAATAATCTTTTCGAGTATCAAAATTTATTCCAAATGCTAAAGTGTGCACTTTTCCTTCATGAAAAAACTCAACATAATCATGAATCCGATATTCTTTTTGGCTAAAATCGTAATATACTTGTCTTGCTAACCATGCTTTTATTCCTGCTTTTCTTAACAACCCCAAAGCAGTATTACACCGCTCAACACAATGAAGTCTCCCAATTGCTTTTGGATTTTTTAATGATTTAGAAGCTTTCCTTGAAATACTTTGTTCAAATCTTTCTCCATAAGCTACACTACGCCCATATTTTTGTTCATCAAAAGGAATAATCCTAAGAATATGAGCCGCAATTTTTGAAATTTTTTCTAGTTTTTCTTCACCCCTTCTTATCCCAATCTTTTGATGAAGAACTCTATCTGCCACCTTACTACTCAATCTAGACATTTTTGCAGCTTTTAAGGGAGAGAATTTTTTTACTTTCATAAAGAAATTGTAATTCAACTCCTTTTTATTGGTTGCTTAAAAGAGCAAATATATAAAGCAAAATGACCTAAAATGTTAAGTGAAAATATGTTTGGACTCGAATTACTGGGCGGACCATGGTTATTGATAGCTGAATGGATAATTGTTTTTTTAATTAACGTAGTTCCTGCTTTTATGCCTCCAACTTGGGCGGTTCTTTCTGCATTTTATATTGCCCAACCTCAAGAAATATTTATTCTAATTACAATAGGTGTTACCGCTTCTACTTGTGGGAGATTTGCTCTTGCTAAACTCTCTGATAAAGTTATTGGAAGATTTGCTAGCAATAAAAAGAAAGAAGAATTTAATGCTATTGGACAAAGATTGCAAGGAAAAGCGATTCAAAAATTTATTTTTACTTTCATTTATGCCCTAAGCCCCCTGCCAAGTAATGCTTTATTTATTGCGTTTGGGGCAACAAAAACAAAATTAAGAGAAGTTCTTGCAGGATTCTTTTTAGGAAGAACACTAAGCTATTTATTTTTGGTTTTTACAACCAGTCAAGTTTTTAGTAATGTAGAAAAAACACTTCAAGGAAATGCTTCACTTTGGACCATTATGATTGAAGTAATCGGAATAATTGCAGTTCTTGGATTCTTTTTCGTGGATTGGAATAAAATAATCCTACTTGGAATGCCTGAGGACAAAAAAGAAGTATCAAAAACCAAGCCCTAATTGTTAAACAATTTTATTTAAAAACTAATTTCATTTAAATTTTATCAAGGAGGCTTTCAAATGATAGAAATAATATTGGCTATATTAGTGGGATTATCACCCTTTGTATTAATTGGATGTCTAATTATTGCTGGAGCTTCAATTAGAATTGTAAATCAATGGGAATCAGCAGTAAGATTTAGACTTGGAAAATACCATGACACTTTAGGCCCTGGATTAAGATTAATTATACCAATTCTTGATTCAATTAGAAGAATTGATATGAGAATCATAACAATAGATATTCCAAGACAACAAGTAATTACAAAGGATAATGTTCCTGTTGCTATTAATGGGGTAGTTTACTTTAAAGTTGTTGATTCTTCAGTAGCAGTAACAAAAATCCAAGACTATGAATACGCAGTTTCACAATATGCACAAACTGCATTAAGAGATGTTGCAGGAAGTATGTCGCTTGATCAAGTATTATCCGAAAGAGAAAATATTGGTAAAGATATTGAGCAAATTGTTGAAAAAGCTAGTGCTAATTGGGGACTTGAAATTACTGAAATAAAGTTACAAGACATTGATATGCCTGAAGACTTGAAGAGAATAATGTCAAGACAAGCAAGTTCTGAAAGAGAAAAAAGAGCCACAATAATTAAGTCTGAAGGAGATGCTATGGCTGCAACTAATTTAGCAAAAGCTGCTGAAGTAATGATTAAAACTCCAGGAGCAATGCAACTTAGAACTCTTCAAACTATTGATGGACTTGGACCAACTTCAAGCAATACAGTAGTTTTAGCTGTTCCAATAGATATACTAGAACTAGCACAAAACATGAGTAAAGCAGTTGCTAAAAAAAATAAAACTAAATAATTTGATTGTGAGTAATTAAATACTCACAATCTTTTTCTTTTTTTAAAAAAATAAAGTACAACCAAAAGCCAATTTACTTCAATCAAATTACTCAATAAATTTATATTTAATAAATCCTTTGAATTAGAGGGTATGTTTGAAATATCGCCTTGAATAATAGTAT
>CAZIEL010000109.1:0-3790 GCA_964538165.1 uncultured archaeon
ACTACATCACAACAATTTTGCACCCGACTTAAAAAGAGGTTTTGTCCCAGAGTCTATTAAGACAAGTATTTTATAGGAAAAAAACCATCTATTAACGGAATTATAATGAAAAATATTCGTGCACAAGCATCAGTAGAATACCTAACTCTCTTTGGAACCATTCTGATTATCGTGGCTCTTCTCGCAGGATACTCACTTGTTATTTATTCTGAAACACTTGCAAGTAACCAAATAGGATCATCAATAAAAAAAGTTGAAATTGCAGCAAAAAATGTTTATTCTCTAGGAGAAGGTAATAGTCTTGTTATTGAAATCTCTCTTCCTAGCGGAGTGAATGCGTTTGAAGCAGTAAATAAACATATTTTGGTTGAAGCAAATACTTTTAGTGCAGTTGCAAGTTCTATTGCTGAATTTGATTTCAATGTTTCAGGTTCCCTTCCCACTTCAGAAGGCACTTATGATATTGAAGTAAAAAATGTTAATGGGACTGTGACGTTTAATGTTATCGAGTAAAGGACAAATATCTGCAGAAATAATTATTGCAGTAATAGTAATGTTAATTCTTTTTGTAATTGTGTTAGCAAACAATTTTGCAATGGAAAGTTCTTCAAGTGATGTCGCTTCTTCAATAAATGATAAAAAAGAATGCATACGATTTGCTTATTTAATAAGCCAAGTTTATTCAAGCGGCGATGGATCAACAGCTTCATTCGATCTTGAAAATAGTGCAACAATTTACAGTACCCAAAAAACAATTACAATAAACCAAGAAAGTTGTTATTTCTTAGCACCCACTTCAAATTATTCGTTCTCTAAAGGAAAATTAACTCTCTTTAATGTTGATGGAAACATCCTCATGGTGATGCAATGAAAAAAGGACAAATTTCAAGTATCGATGCATTAATTGCAATTTTGATTTTTGTTTTAGTAATAAGCGCAATTCGAACAATTTGGTTAGACAATGTAAACACAACTTACAAAAATGCAAATTACACTGAAATGAGTCTTTCCTCACAGCAAGCATTTGATATATTAACAAAAACTCGCGGATGGCCAGAAAATTGGGAAGCAAATACTGTTTTTATCATTGGGCTTGCAGACAAACCAAATGTATTATCTGAAACAAAAATAAATATTTTTGAATCTATTCCTTATGCTGATGCAAAAGAAATGCTTTCTTTGCAAAAATACGATTTTTCTTTTGATATTAATTCCATAAATCCCTCTTACAACAAACACATTGGTTCTTCTCTTGATGGAAACATTATTGTTAGTTTAAACAAAAGGGTAATCTATAAAGGAGGTGAAGCAATTGTTACATTTAAAGTCTTCACGTCATAAAGCATTTATTTTTGTTCTCGAACTCGGGATTGCTTTTATTCTTTTTTTAGGTTTTATTAGCACAGCTTATTTAGAACCTGAATATGTTCAAAATAGTATTCTTGCAACAAGAGAAAAAGAAGTACTGTCAAACACTCTTGCAATTTTAGATAGAAATGGGTATATTTTTGAAGTGACTGATTCAAACGATTATACGCCCGAAGAAAAAATGGATTTGATTTATGAAAAAATAAAATCTATGCTTCCAAATAATTATGAAGCAAGAATTTCGCTTGATGTATATCAAGCAGATGTTGAAAACTGTAAATCAAATAAAACTTTTGAGAACTGTTTTGATAAACTTGATACTTATTCACCAAGTGGTGAAAACATACCAATCAACGAAAGTGTTTTGTTTGAGAAAGTATTCTTACCAAAAAAAGAACTCCCCCTCCAATGCACTGTTGGAGCAAATTTCTTCTGCACTCTTATTTATTTCTAAAAAAATTAAGAGTAATGTTCTTGATCGAACAATGTGGTTAATTGCAGAAGGAATTCGAAACGGGGGACAAATTGCTACTCTTTTAGTTCAATTAAGTGGAGACTTAAGAGAAGAAAACGCTCTTAGAGCAGAAGTAAGTGCAAATATTTCGATGTACGTTTTGTTAATTGCTTTCTCTGCTTGCGTTGGAGCTCCAGTTCTTTTTGGGATAAGTAGTTTTATTGTGGGAATTTTGGCTGAACAAAAAGATAATTCAAGCATTTCAGATACTTTTGTTAGTGACTATGGTAGCAGAAGCCCGGCATTTAGTTTACTTTCAACAAGCAAAAGCACTATTACGGAAGCATTCATTGTTAGCTTTGTTCAAATTACTCTATTCATCTCTTGTATCTTTTCTTCGCTAGTCCTTGGGATAATCACGTCAGGTAATGAGCGTGGCGGAGTCAAATTTATTCCAATTGTAATGATAATTTCTTTTTCTTTATTTTACATAACTAGATTTTTTGTAGCAGGAATGTTTGGCGGAATGGTTTAAGATAAAACGACAATTGCCGAAAACAAACATCTTCTTTTTTATTCTATCCCCTTAATCCCTATAACCACTCATTATTAAAAACTGTGCAAGCACAGTATTTATTGTGGGGGTGAATTAGAATGGCAACTGTCACAATATCTGTACCAGATGAACTAAAACAGAGAATGGAAAAAATTCCTGAAGCAAATTGGTCTGCAATAGCAAGAAAAGCAATTGTGGAAAGACTTATTCTCTTAGAAGAACTTGACAAAAAGTTATCTAAAAGTAAGTTAACTACTAAAGATACGCTTTTACTTGGAAGAAAAATAAAATCCATTTCTTCAAAGAAATTCTTGGAGTTGGAATAAATGCTTCTAATTACTGATGCAAATATTCTTTTCTCTGCTTTAATAAAAGATGGACTAACTAGAAAGATACTTTTGCTTTCAAATCATGAATTTGTAGCACCAGAATTTGTTCTAGCTGAAATAAACAAACATATTCATGAGCTTAGAGAAAAAACAAATTTAAGCGAAACAGAAATTAAAGAAATTCTCTCAACTATTATTAAGAAGTCTAATTTAACAATTATTTCTAACAAAGATTTTTGTATAGAACGAGTAAATGCTATTTCAATTTGCCCCGATATTAATGATGTTGAATACTTTTCACTTGCTTTGCACCTAAATTGCTCAATTTGGAGTAATGATAAATTACTTAAAAACCAAAACAAGGTTAAAATAATTAGTACTAGCGAACTGGAAAAACAAACAAAATATTTTGAATAAAAAAAAGATAATTGGAACAGGAGGCCTGTTCCAATCAGCTAATTTTAAACTGTTCCTGAGCAAGTGATTACTGCATTTGCGTCAAGTCCGCCTTGAGTTTTGTATTGTACAATAACTTGTGCACTTGAGATTGTTCCCGCACTTCCCTTTCCGGTAACTCCTGTTACAGTGAAAGTTTGGTTCTTTGCGATACTATTACCTGTTGTTGGTAAATTGTCTGCAGAAACTGAAACACCGTTATAATTAACTTTAGTGTCTGTGCCATCTATACTAAATGGAGTTGTTGCATAAACGTATTGAGCGTTAATGTCCCCACCAGTAGCATTTCTCAAAGTCAACCCAACAGAATCTTGTGTAACTGTTTGTTCAACTACTCCGATGTTTGTTGTTCCTTGGCATGTTACTCCTCCTGTTGCACTACTTGTTACGAAGATTAATACTCCGATAACGATTGCGATTACAATTAGAGCCCATCCGTAAGTCATTAAGTATTCTAGAGCTGATTGTCCTCTATATTCCATGTTTAAACCTCTTTTCAAGTTTTATTTGCATGCAAAAAAACATTCTTTTTTCGTTTAGCACCCAAAGTTTTTTGGGTTTGACAAAAAAACTGTTTTTTTCTTACTTTATTAGAGTTTTTCTGTTTAAAAGAGTTACTAGAAAGGC
>CAZIEL010000110.1:0-3775 GCA_964538165.1 uncultured archaeon
TTGTTCCTTCATTACACCAAAGACTTGCTCCGGTCTGAATACAAGCACTAACTATATTTTTACCTTGGGCGTCAGTAGGATAAATATGGGTGCCTAAGTAACTGTTTGATTTTATGGTATAATAATCCGCTGAATAAAATTGCCCATCCAAATATAAAAAGGAATAATCATCAGGTTGTCCAAGTTCTACTGTTATTGAATTTTGATTTGATGAAGGTAAAGTATAGGCAAAAGTTGAAGAGGTTAATAATAGTATGAGCACCAAAACAAATAATTGACGCATATTATATGCAAGTAAGCATACTATTTAATTATTCTTATTAAAATTTTCCAAGTATTTTATCAAAAATACTTTTTCTTTTTTTTGCGCTTTGTACTTCGCCCTCAAGTTCTTCTAATAGTTCTCTTTGTCTTTTTGAAAGTGATTTTGGAGTTTCGATTATTACTTTAATGTATTCATCTCCATGACCATCTTTTTCAAGACGTTTGATTCCTTTTCCTTTCATTTTGAATATGGTTCCTGTTTGTGTTCCTGCAGGAATTTTTAGTTCAGCTTTTCCTTCAAGCGTTGGGACTTCTACTATTGCTCCAAGAGCCGCTTCAGTGAATGAAATTGGTATTTCAGCATAAATATCTTCTTCATCTCTTTTGAACATTTCGTGGGGTTCAACAAATATTAAGATAAATAAGTCTCCTATTCCGTGTCTTCCTTCATGTCCTTTTCCTTGTATTCGTAAATGATTTCCAGTGTTTATTCCGGCTGGAATTTTTACACTTATTGTTTCTCTTTTCGTAATGAATGCATTTCCTTTACAGTTAGTACATTCTTTTTCGGCAATTTCTCCCTTTCCTTTACAAGTGTGGCAGGGAGTTTGTGTTTGAAATATTCCAAAAGGGGTTCTTTGTTGTCTTACTTCAAATCCTTTTCCCTTACAAGTTGGGCAAGTTTTCATTTGGCCTTCTGCTCCAGTTCCATTACATTTAGGACATTTTTCAATTCGTTCATAAGAAATTTCTTTTGATGCACCAAAAACAGCTTCTTGAAAACTTATTCTAAGTTCGGCTTTGATATTTGAACCAACATCTCTTTTTTGTTTTCGGCTTCCTGTTCCAAACATTTCATTCAAATCAGAAAATCCACTAAATCCACCAAATCCAAAATTATTAAATATTTCTTCAAAATCAAAATCCGTTCCTTGCCCAAATCCTTGTTGTTGATACCCTTGGAATCCTTTGTATGATTCACCATATTTATCATAATTTTCTTTTTTTTCAGGATCAGATAAGACAGAATAAGCTTCGTTTACTTCTTTAAACTTTTTTTCAGCATCAGTTTCTTTACTAACATCAGGATGGTATTTTTTTGCCATTTCTTTATAGGCTTTTTTTACTTCTTCAAGTGAAGCACCTTTTTTTAATCCAAGCACTTCATAATAATCCACAATCTCACCAAAATAAAACTCAAATTCTACTTTTTTATAATATTAAAAATTATTTAATTGCACACATTATTTTTTTTTCTTTATTGAATCATGCCATCTTCTTTTTGCACTAAAATATTTATTTGTAGCCCTAACTGAATCCATTTCTGCTTGTACCCATGCGTCAGCGTGTTTACTTTTTCCTTGTTCGAATTTCATTTTTTCAACAATTGCTTTGTATTTTGCATCAGAAACATTTGCTTTTAGCCACCACAACTTAATCGCAGTTGCTTTTCTGCTTGTTTTTTTTCCAAATTTTGCAAGTGATTGTCTTAGCGGCATTGTATCATCTCAAAACTAAGCTTTAATTGATCCCATCAAAGGTTTTTTTCTTGCAACAGCTGCTATTTGCCTTAACTTTTTTCTTCGCAATAGTGCGGCTGCCGACGGTTTTGGATGCTTTAACAAAAATCTCGCATTTGTTCGCATTCTTTCACCAACATAATTACTTCTCTACTGCTTATAAGATTAGCTTGCAAAGTAAATGGATTTATTTTGAGGAAATAGTTCTTTGTGTTGTTTTTTTTCCAAAACTTTTTTCTTGGGTTCGATTTTGAGAAGTGGTTTTTCAAGTTCATTTGAATTATTATCCAAATTCTCTACTTTGCCCATTCTCAAAACCTCTTTTTAACACAAATTATTTCTTTTTATCTTTATCCTCAAAGTCTGCATCAACTACTTTGTCTCCATTTTCTGTTGTTTCTTCTTTTGTTTCTCCCCCATTTGGTGGAGTTTGTTGTTGGTTCATTTGTCCATAAACTTCGGAACCAATTTCTTGAAGAGTTTTATTCAAACTCTCCATTTTTTCTTTTATCAACGAAGCATTTTTGCTTTCTTTCTTTAGTTCCTCTTTTAGTGACTCAAGACCTTCAGTTACTTTCTTTTTGTGGGTTTCTGAAATCTTGTCTTTTAGTTCTTCAAGCATTTTTTCTGTTGAATAAACTGTTGCATCAGCAGTGTTGATTAGTTCTATTTCTTCTTTTACTTTCTTATCTTCATCTGCGTGACTTTCAGCTTCTTTTCGCATTTTTTCAATTTCTGCTTCGTTTAGTTTTTGTGAAGCAACAATTTTGATACTTGTTTCTTTTCCAGTTCCATTATCTTTTGCTGTTACGTGTACTATTCCATTTGCATCAATATCAAATGATACTTCTATTTGTGGCATTCCTCTTGGGGCAGGAAGAATTCCTGTTAATTGAAATCTGCCCAAGGATTTGTTGTCTCTTGCGAGTGGTCTTTCTCCTTGTAATACATGAATATCAACAGCAGTTTGATTATCTGCGGCGGTTGAAAATATTTGTGATTTTTTTGTTGGAATTGTTGTGTTTCTCTCTATTAACTTAGTAAATACGCCCCCCAGTGTTTCTATTCCTAAACTTAGTGGGGTTACATCAAGCAAAAGAACATCTTTTACTTCTCCAGCGAGTACTCCGCCTTGAACTGCGGCTCCCATTGCAACACATTCCATTGGATCTATTCCTCTTTCGGGTTCTATTCCTGTAATTTTTTTTACAAAATCATAAATTACTGGCATTCTTGTTGGCCCTCCAACTAGAATTACTTTGTCAAGTTCTGCCGCAGTTAATTTCGCATCAGCTAGTGCTTGTGTTACTGGTTTTTCACATCTTTTTACTAGTGGTGCAATTAGTTCTTCAAGTTTTGCTCTATTTAGTTTCATTGTTAGGTGCTTTGGTCCCTCGGGTGTTGCAGTAATGTAAGGCAAATTTAAATCCGTTTCAAGTACTGTTGAGAGTTCAATTTTTGCTTTTTCTGCAGCTTCTCTTACTCTTTGAACAGCCATTGAATCTTTCATTAGATCTACGCCTTGATCTTTTTTAAATTCGTTAACAATGTATTGAACTAAGGTTTCATCCATATCAGTTCCACCAAGTTGAGTATCTCCCGAAGTTGATTTCACTTCAAATACTCCTGAACCTAGTTCCATTATTGTAACATCTAGTGTTCCTCCACCTAAATCAAAAACCATTATTTTTGAGTCTTTTCCTTTTTTGTCAAGTCCATAAGCAAGTGATGCTGCTGTTGGCTCGTTAATTATTCTAACTACTTCAAGTCCAGCGATTTGCCCTGCGTCTTTTGTTGCTTGTCTTTGATTGTCATCAAAATAAGCAGGCACAGTAATAACTGCTTTTTCTACTTTGTCACCCAAAAAACTTTCTGCATCTCTTTTTATTTTTTGGAGTATGAAAGCAGAAATTTGTTGAGGAGTATATTTTTTATTATCAAATTTGTATTTGTAATCAGTTCCCATTTTTCTTTTTGCTTTAGTAATTGTT
>CAZIEL010000111.1:0-3759 GCA_964538165.1 uncultured archaeon
TTCCAGCATTAATCAAACTACTTGTCAAAGAATTCTGGAATGAAGAAGCAGTTCCGCTAGCTGAAGAAGAATTATTATAAGCCTCAGCACCAGTACCACTAGTTGCTAAGATGAAAGCTCCAGTTGTTATTGTTTTGCAACATTCTCCTTGTCTAGAACCCATTTTCTTTTCCATTCCTGCAGGACAATCAACAGATATATTAAGCGCAGTTGTTGCATGAGGATAATATGTACCTTTATATTGAGCACCTTCACAAGAACTTTTTTCAGAATTTTGTAAATCAGTTAAACTTGAAGTAGGATCAACAGTAGCCGGTCGCTCTTCAGCAACATAGCAACACTTTTCCCCATATTCTGAACTATAACTATAAACTTCACCTTCAGCATAACCTAATCCTTCATTTTGGTTGCATGTCCCAATAAGATCAATATATGCATAAATCAAAGTGTAATTTGGATCATTCTCAAATGATGCTTCAGCTGCATCATCACAAGCAAATTCTTGATTAATTGTCCCATCATAACCTTTTACCTTACTTGCGCTAGTCTCTTCAACCCCTTGAACTGGTGCTACTGCTGGAGTCGCAGCTACGTTGTATAAGTCTTTGAATGTCTTTGATTGAGTTCCCCATTTCTTTCCTTGTTCAACGATTGTAATTATTTCAGTTTTTTTGCTGTTTAGGTCAAGGTTCTTGTTTGTTTTAATTGAATCATTCAAGTCTTTTGCTGCTTCATTCCAATTGTCAACAAACCCATTAAATTCGTCAGCCATGTCTTCTGCATTTTTCAAGTCTTTTGCAGTTACTTTTTCTGACAAAGAATCAATATTAAGTTTTCTTTGTTCAAGCAATAATGAAGATTCATCTCTTGATTGTTCAGTTTCTACCCCTAGTTCGTTTGATATTTCAGCTAGACCATTTGTAATATCAGTTTTTACATTTTCAAGAGCAGTGTATTTTGCGTTAATGTCTTTTTGTCTTTTTGTATATTCTCCAACAACTATTGCATTTGCGCTTGTTGCGATAGTATTAGCGTAAGTATCACAAGTTGTTTTATCATTTCCGCTTGCGAAATATAATTTGATACATTCTTCTGATTGGCCTGAAACTGAAACTGCCGTAAAACATTTTGTGCAAGTTGCAAGATTAGCTTGTTTTTGTGCTTCAATTTTTGCTTCATAAGCTTGTGCTTGTGTTGTTAGTCCACTTAGTGCATTGTTTCTTGTTGTTTCTGCTTGTTTTAGTTTAACTGTCATATTTTCGTTAAGCATTGTTGCTTCTTCAGTAATATTCTGTTTTGCTTTGTTGTAACTGCTTGTTATTTGTCTTGAAACATTTGGATCATCTTTGTCAACTAAATCGCTGTCTCCAAGTGTCCAATATCCAATTAGTCCTGTTATTGCTCCAACTATCGCTTTTTTCCATACATTTGAGTAATCATAATCTATTTTTCCATCTACTTCTACTGAAACGTTTTTGCTTACACAGTCATTGTACAAGTATCCTCTGTCTAGTCCGTCTGAGTCAGAGTCTGGTGAGTCATATAAATCAAATTCGTATCTTGATAGTGAGAAGCATCCGTCAGCTGATAGGATTACTTTTACGTTTCCTATTAGTTCTAGAGTTGAAGTGTCGGTTCTTCCTTTAACTAATATATTGTATGCTCCTGGTATGTCTCCTTCGTTTCTTGTAATTGTAACATCTTTACTTTCTCCTGCTGCAAGTGAGAATATTTTGTCAGATAATGTTAGTTCTTCAACTTCAATCTTTACATCTGCACCGGATATGCATCCGTTTGTTATTGAGAATGTTCCTGTTTCTCCATCAGCAGCTATTGTTACTAAGTCTGATCCGATTGATAAACAGTCTTGTACGTTTTCAACTGTTATACTATAAGCCATTTCTGTTGTTATTACTTGGTCGGCTGAGTCAGTTGGGTTTTCTGCTTGGAATGTTATACTCCCTGTAGTTGTTCCGCTTGCTCCTCCGTATGGATTGAATAATACTTTAACTGGTATTTCTCCGTCAGCAGGTAAATTGATTTGGAATATTCTTGCATAGTTTGTTCCTAGTTCTACTTGTGCTGTGTCTGATTGTACGGTGAATGTTCCAATAACATTTCCTGTTGTTGCAATCATTGCTGCTGCATTATTTAGGGGTACAGGCTTTCCGTCAACTAAACAATTATTCTTCAAATCAAGTTCTGTTTCTATTTGTCCACCTTTTGTTGTTGCTGTCCAACTTGATTGTGTTACTTCTAAACATGATGGATTATCAACATCTTTTCCTAGTCCTACTCTTATTGTTGCTGGGATTGTACTTACCCATTCTGTTGATCCGCTTGTTACGCTTATTTCAAAGTCTCCTGTTAAATCATCAGCGGCTGTGATATAATCTGCTGCAATTACTTTGAAATCTACTTCAGTGTAATCTTGTGATGGAATTTCTATTCCAATGTATGAATCAAAGTTAGATTCCATGCTTGCTTCGTTTAATAGTCCTTTTAAGTGTCCTGTTAACTTAATTTCTTTAATGTAAAGATTCATTCCTGTGCTGTTTGAGATTTTTACTGTTTTTGAATCAGTTTTTTGATATTGTGGATTTACTGTGAATGATAGTGTTGTTGGGTCAACTATTACTACATCACTTGCGATTGAGAATAGTTTTGTAAATGTTTCATATTCTGGTTGTTCGATTTGGATTTTTAGTTGTTCTGATGGGAATGATGCTGGTATTTGTAGTACTGCTATTCCTATTGAGTTTGTTGTTGTGCTCATTAGTTGTGTTCCAAATCTATCATATAGTTTTACAACTGCTCCGTTAATTTCTAAGTTAGTTGATTCGTTGAATACTTTTAGTGTCATTGTGTCAGCTTTTCCAGATACTATTGTTGGTAATGTGTCGCCATAGTCTCCGTTCACTAAATATTTAACTTTCATTTTCTTATCAGATGCAACGTTTACTGTGAATGATTTTTCAAATACAAGTGAGTTGTCTTCTCTTATTCTTAGTTTCATTGTGCCTGATCCAGTTCTTTTTGGTGTTAGGCTTACTGAAGTGAAATCAATTGTTGAGTCAACATTAAATGTTGGTGTGTCAATCCATTCAGTTTCGTATCCGTTTACACTTCCATTTATTGGTGTGTATGTTGGTGTAATTAGTGAGTAAGTTCCCATGTATAAGTTTTCTTCTGGGTTCTCAAGCATTGTTTTTGCTCTATCAAATCCTATTGCAGATTTGTTCATTACTTTCATTGATACTCCGTAAGTTGAATTATTTGTTGCATCAAATGAGTCAGTGAATGTGTTTGTAAAGTTGTCTGGATCAGTGTATGATGTTGTTACGCAAAAGCTTCTATCATTAGTTGGCGCTTCGCAAAGTGTTTCAGTTCCAATTGAAAGTAGTCCTGGTTTAGTTGATGCATATAGTTCTTGTTTTGTGTTTGAGTTTTGGTTATCCCCAAGTTCATCATCTTGTGGGTCTCTTTCATAATCTCCACTTTCAGTTGCCCATGCTCTATATCCAAGTTCAAGTGTTTCATCTTGTAATGCAGTTGGTCTAATCTTTATTCTTACTCCAACAATTATTTTTCCAGGAACATATCCGCCTTCTTCCCACTTTACTTCAGCCCATTTATTTTCTTCTAAGTTTAAGTATTGTGAGTCAGTATTGTATCCTTTTGGTTTGTTGTATTGTGCCCCCATTGTAATTGATTTGTATGATGGAGCCATTACTTTTTTGATGAATAATTTATCAAGTT
>CAZIEL010000112.1:0-1957 GCA_964538165.1 uncultured archaeon
ATATAGTTATTTTTGATCAAGCGAGTAATAATATTGATAAAAGTATTTCTGTTACGCTTGGAAATGCCTTACAACAATATGTTGTTGATGGGGGAAATTTAGTTGTAGTAATGAACTCTGGAATTTATCAAAGTACTGGAATTAATGGAAAAGTTGCTACTGATGTTATTGGATGGAAAGCAACTTTTGGGGACATTATTCCTGCGGATTGTATTCAAAACCAAACTGGTGCACCTTCTTGTAAGGACGGTCAAGAAGAAAGTGTTGTTGGAAGAATTTGGCAACAAGATTATTCTCATCCAATAATGCAAGGAATAGAAGTAGCTCCTCCACAAGGAGAAACTCCTGCTACTTTAACCGTTTTATCAATTCAACCAAGTGAAGGAACAAAAACAATTGCTTATATTAAATCTGATGCTGTGCCAAAAACATATGTTGGAATATTAGAAAAGAAACATTATCCTTCAGGAGAAGTAATTTATTTTAATTATAGCCCAGGATTAACTCCAGGGATTTTTAAGAACACGTTGTATTATTTGGAGTGATATTTAGTAATTGTTAATTGGGGCGAGAGATAGATTTATTAATGCCAAAAAGCATTTATTTTCAGGTTTTTGCCAAGAAGCGAAACCATTAAAAAGAGAAAAATATAATATTATATTAACCTATTAATGAGGTTAAGTGAAAAAGGAGAGGGTATTTAATGTATGATGAAGGAGCAGATGCAGCGGGTCCTGCGCAAGGCTTGGGCGGTGCTGTTAAGAGGTTTAACCTCGAAGGGCTAATTCCTCTGATTTTATTGGTAATCATTGGGGTAGCATCATTAAATTATTTTGGAATAATTGATGTTCCATATTTACCAAAAGGAAGTTCAAGAGTTCAAGTTCTTTTTATTGGAGAACCATCTCTTGGAGAAAAAGTAGTTTTAGATAATTTAAGTTATTTTTTAACATATAGAACAAGAGCAGCTGATTCATTTGGAAATGCTTCAAGTGAAGAACTAAATCAATATGATATAGTAATGTTTGATCAAGCAAGTAATGGATCTGATAAGAGTGTAACTGTAGCTCTTGGAGATGCAATGCAAAAATATGTAAATAAAGGCGGAAAATTAATTGTAGTAATGAATTCAGGAATCTACCAAAGTGTTGGATTCAATGGTTATACTGCAGCTGATGTTGTTGGATGGAAAGCAACTTTTGGAACAATAATGCCTGCTGATTGTGTAGCTGGTCATGATGGAATTCCAACTTGCGCTGATGGTAGAGAAGAAAGTGTTGTTGGAAGAGTATGGCAACAAGACTATGATCATCCAATAATGCAAGGAATTGAAGTAGCTCCACCAATGGGTGAATTACCAAGAGCAATGAGAACACTAGCAATCCAAGCGGATTCTGGTGCAAAAACAATTGCTTATATTAAAGCAGAAAATACTCCAAAGACATACCCTGCAATCTTAGAAAAGAAACACTTCCCAGTTGGGACAGTTGTGTACTTTAACTATGATCCAGGTATGACACCAGGAATATTGAAGAACACAATCTACTACCTAAAGTAGTAAATTGGAGCAAGGTCTAAAGCCTTGCTCACCCTCTCTTTATTTTTTTTATTATAATTTTAATAGTTGTTAAACCTTCTCGATGGGTTTATAAATTATTTTTCTTAAGGAATGAGTTAAGCAGTTGTAAAATTGTCTTATCAAATAAGCACTTTACTTCCCGCTATTTTTCAAAAATAAAACAAAATACTTTGGAGGAATCTATTATGGCAGAAAGAGCAAAAAAAGAAACTAAAACAGAGGAAACAAAAAAAGAACCTAAAGTTACAGAAAAAGCAGAAAGCGAAGAAACTGAAGTTAGCGGTAACTTTGTCTATATTGGAAAGAAAGGCGCAATGGCTTACGTTTTGGCTGTTGTTACTCAATTTGGAATTGGGGCAAAAGAAGTGACAATTAAAG
>CAZIEL010000112.1:2057-3741 GCA_964538165.1 uncultured archaeon
GTTTTGGCTGTTGTTACTCAATTTGGAATTGGGGCAAAAGAAGTGACAATTAAAGCAAGAGGAAAATCAATTTCAAGAGCAGTTGATGTGGCTGAAATAGTAAAGAATAGAGACCCTTCAATTAAAGTTGTTGGAATAAACACATCCACTGAAGAAGTACAAACACAAGAAGGCAGACCTCTTAAAGTTTCATCAATTGAGATAATAATAAAAAAATAATTTTATCTACTTGCAGGGCTTTATGCTCTGCTTTTTCTATTTTTATATTTTTCTTACTAATAATATTGCATGGTTATTGGGATTATTGGAGCAATGGATCTTGAGATTTCAGGATATTTAGGGGAAATTAAACTAATTAAAAAAATAGCTTATGCAAATTTAATTTTTTATGTTGGAAAAATAAACTCAAAGAAAGTAGTAATAGTAAAATCGGGTGCGGGAAAAGTCAATTCTGCTCTTTGTGCACAAATTTTAATTGACAAGTTTTGCGTTTCAGCAATAATATTCACTGGTGTTGCTGGGGCTCTAAATAAGTCACTAAATGTTTTTGATGTTGTTGTTTTAAGTGATTGTATTCAACATGATATTGATGCTACTGCGCTTGGATTTGAAATTGGAGAAATACCTTTTAGTAAAATGAAAACAATTCCTTCTTCAAAAGCTCTTTCGAAACTTGCTTTAACTTCTGCAAAAGATCAAAACTTAAAAGTAATTTTGGGAAAAGGGTTAACTGGGGATCAATTTATTTCAAGTGAAGAAAAGAATAATTATTTAAGAGAAAAATTTGGGGGGGATTGTGTGGATATGGAAAGCGCGGCCGTAGCATATGTTTGTTTTGTTAACAAAATCCCTTTCGTTATAATCCGAACAATATCTGATGGGGCAAATTCAAGCGCAAAAATTAGCTTTAATGTTTTTTTTGCTCAAGCCGCAGAACACTCAAAAAACATTGTTCTAAAAATGCTTGAAAAAATGTAATTTTTTATTTTTTTGTCCAAAAACAATAAATATTACTTAAATCACAATTTTGGAGAATTCTTTCTCATTTAGTGGGGGGTTTGAAAAGTCAAATTTTCAAATAAAGTGGGTTTCTTTTTCTTTAGCGTATAGGTTTATATATATCATGATAGTATCATGATATCACATGACTGATCATGACAATAATGCATATGATGCTCAAAAGTTGTGGACCGACCTTAACGCGGTAAAGCGTATATCTCCCGAGTTCGACAACCTTAGCGTTGATTTGCAGGAAGTCATGAAAGAGTCAAATAATCCAGCTTTTTTAGCAGCTTTATTATACAAGCTCACCAAAGAGAGAGAAGAAACAAACAAAATACTCCAAAGATTGGAACAAAAGTTTGCTAAAATTGAGGAATTATTACTTAAAAACAATAATAGCTCCTATAACCCCAATACTCCTCAAAAAAACATTTTGTCCGAACCCGATCAACACATAATGCAATTAGTTACTGATGTTGATATGGTTTCTGCTCAAGATGTTCAAATGAGGCTTGCCTATAGAAATCCAAACGCTGCTAGTCAGCGTTTGAACAAATTAGTCAGAGAAGGCCACCTAGTTAGTGTGAGATCAGGAAAAAAAGTCTTATTCATGCGCCCAACCCCAACCCCAAGCATGAAATGAAAATATTCCTGGCCTCACTTGTGGCCTCCTCCTTTGCCT
>CAZIEL010000113.1:0-2734 GCA_964538165.1 uncultured archaeon
ATCTAGGAGTGATGCGATTATTGTTCCCATTGCAGTAAAAAGCAATGCAACAAGAAGCATTATTGGAATAAGAAATATTATAAAAAACCAATTATAAGGATGAAAACCTATAAACATAGACATTATTAACACCAAAATTCCCTGCATTGTTGCAACTGTTGCACCACCCAATGTACGACCAATCATAATATTAAACCTTGATACTGGTGCAACGAGTGTTTCTTTCAAAAATCCAAACTGTCTATCCCAAATCAGATCCATTCCCGAGAAAATGGCTGTAAAAATAATGCTCATTCCTATAATTCCTGGTGCGAGAAATTCTATATAATTTCCGCCACCTGCTTTTGCATACATTGATTTAAAACCATATCCCATTGCAAGCAAAAACAAAAGTGGTTGGGCAAGTGAACCAATTATTCTTGAACGTGATCTAAAATATCGTTTTATCTGTCTTAGCCAAAGTATGTAGATTGTTCTCATGTCTAAAAATTAATATTTATAAATTATTTGCGTGGTCTCATTCTCATATGATTTCGCATTATATCCAAAGAGCCCACTTCTTCATCCCTTATCGTTTTTCCAGTAAAAGATAAGAATGCTTCTTCTAGAGAATTAGTATTTGTTTGTTCCTTCAATTTTTCTGCACTATCAAGAGCAATAATTTTTCCATGATCTATAATTGCAATTCTCCCAGCAATTTTTTCTGCTTCTTCCATATAATGTGTTGTAAAAAATATTGTGATGCCTTCTGATTTATTTAATTCTTTGAGATAATTCCACATATAATTTCTTGTCTGTGGATCAAGTCCAAGAGTTGGCTCATCAAGAAATATTATCTTTGGATGATGAAGTAATCCTCTTGCAATTTCTAATCTTCTTTTCATTCCACCTGAAAAAGTTTTTACAAGACTATTTTTTCTATCCAATAAATCAACAAATTTTAATAAATCCAAAATTTTTTCTTTTCTATCTTTTTTCTTTATTCCATATATCATTGCATGAAATTGCATATTTTCATATGCCGTCAGTTCATCGTCAAGCGATGGATCCTGAAAAACAATACCAAAAGACCTTCTTGCTTCATCTGGACATTTTAATACATTGAATCCATTTAAATCTACTTCTCCCTGTGTTGGTCTAAGAAGTGTTGTAAGCATCTTAATAGTTGTAGATTTGCCAGCTCCATTTGGACCAAGAAATGCAAAAATTTCTCCCTGCCTTACCTCAAAAGAAATATTATCAACGGCCACAAGGTCTTTAAATTTTTTTGTAAGATTTTTTACTTCTATAATATTCATATTTGTAAAAATTTATAAATGCGTAGTTTATTATATCTCAAAAAAGAAAAAAGCAAAAGTCGCTCCGCTAGGCGGAGCGACTTTTTTATGTAAATATTACTCTATTGGATCACCTATCGTATAATCTCCAAAAAATACTTCGCTTAAATCATAAACTAGTTTTGCCCAATTATCTCCGAATAATCTCTTTGCTGTTTCTTCTGATTTTATCCAGTGCAAAACCCCGTTTTCAGCTACTTGATATATTTTTGGATCACTTTTTACTTTCATCAAAGATCCGACTTTGAAAAATATATTTTTTCCTAGTAAGTATTGCAAAATATTATTTTGTGAAATTATCTCTACTGATGAATAATCTCTTCCAAAATATGATTCCCAAACATGATAAATAGGATAAGGGTTTCTAACATTATTTTCATCTACCAAGAAAACCGTTGAAATATCTGGTGACTTCACATATCTAATTCCACCAATTTTTTCACCCAATACTTGTGGTACGACAGGATTTGTTGGTGTTTGAAATAACCAAAATGGATATCCACCGCCCCCACCGCCACCTGATGGTGGGTTGTAAGTACACTGTTCTGAAGTGGCTGGTTGAACTTCAGGAACAACACACTCTGTATTGTCCAAAACCACCGTTCTATATCTCATGCCAGTACTTAAACACGTTCCCCAGTCACCAATCGTATAATCATTTTCTGTACAGTCTGGTAATTCAGCTTGACATGATTGTGTAAATGTCCAAGTCTCTGGTCCATTGCATTCGTTTTGTTTTGTTCCTGTTCCTGATTGAGAACCTTCTATACATTCATCCCAAGATGTTGGTTGTGAATAGTCTTGTGATGTACATGTTGGTAATTCTATATTACATTGTTGAAATATAATTGGCGCTACTCCACCTGCACATAAAATTGTTGTTTCATAATCTCTTGTTTGTTCTCCGTTTATACACTCCCCCCAAGGTCCATATTCAAAATCATTTTCAGTACATTCTGGTATCGGTGGAATATATGTACATTGCTGCGTTAATTGTGCTTCTCCAGGAACAAACCCACCTTCACAATTTCCCGTTTGAGTAAATGTTCTTGTCTGTAAACTATCACTTGTACATTCTCCCCAATCTCCGTATGAAAAGTCATTTTCAGTACATTCTTCTGTTGGAGGAATATAAGTTCATGTTTGTGTTAGTTGTTCAGATCCAGGATAAAATCCACCTTCACAATTTCCCGTTTGAGTAAATGTTCTTGTCTGTGTGTTATTTGACATACATGAACTCCATGGACCATATGAAAAATCATTTTCTGTGCATGTTGGGACATACGTACAACTCTGTGTTAATTGTGCTTCTCCGGGAACAAATCCACCCTCACAGCTTCCTGTTTGAGTAAATGTTCTTGTCTGTGTGTTATTTGACATACATGAACTCCATGGAC
>CAZIEL010000113.1:2834-3722 GCA_964538165.1 uncultured archaeon
CATATTCATAATCTTGTTCTGTACATTCAAAATTTGTATCTATTGTAAATGGAGTTATTAACAATGGGTCTGATATATTTCCATATGAATCAGTTACAGTTAATGAACAATTACTGTATGTTCCGTCTGCCAAAGAATTAAAAGTAATAGCATTATTACCAACTTCAGCCAAATTTATTAAAGATGAACAATCTCCACCATAACTTATAGTTCCCGCTTCAGTGCTTGAAAACGTATAGCTCGGTGTATTGTCATCTGTTGGTGTTGGTACTGGAATTATTTCTGTAAGAATTGGGGCCGTTGTATCATTTAATATTGTAACGGCCACATTCATTGAATCAGATTCTTGTTGGTTTGGTTGTCCGGTATATATTTTTACTGTAAAGCTTTTACTTATATTTGATGTTACCGATGGAGCAATTGCACTATAACTAATAGTTATAGATTGATTTTTTTGTAAACCATTATCCGGTGTTACTGTACTCATACAAGTAATTATTGATCCATCTCCAGTGCACGACCAATCAGGGTATGCCTTGGTTGGGTGTACTAAGGCAGTTGGAACAAAGGTGTAGAATGAATTTGTAATATAACTTAAGTTACTCCAACCAGATCCTGTTTCTGGAGAAATTTCTATTTTTCTGATCCAGAAATTTGGATTGTTATTGGGCTTCGTGTTTGTTACTTGCATATCAAATATATTTGTAGTTCCCTCTGATACTGTTGTTGGTGTTATTGTTGCTGTAAAATCTGGGCTATTTGCTAATATTGTGCCAACCACCGTAAAAACTATTAAAAATGCGATATTGCACTTAATTTTTTACTTTTAAACATAGTTTTTCGTCCCGTCGAATGACGGGATAAATTATTTATTAAATTATATAAATT
>CAZIEL010000114.1:0-3700 GCA_964538165.1 uncultured archaeon
TTTTAAGGGGGTTATTATATGTTTTGTCCACTTTTTTTCGGAATTGGTGGACTAAAGGTTTAAGAATAACTCAATCAGCAAGAGGTTTCTTAGGAAAGTTCGTTTCATTTTTTGAAACTTTGTTTCAAATTTTGAAACTAGAAAAACAAAACATTTATAAGTAACCCAAACAGCAAAAGAACTTTTAGTAAAAAGGAGGAAGAAAGATGATTTCAAGGATTTATGCAAGAGTCTTAGAAGAACTCAAACGGTTAGATGGGGTTCTTTCTTTGGATGAGGAGATTGCTTTGCGAGAGTATGAGAAGTTAGGCACTACGAGTGAGGTGAATTTTGAATGGAAGAGAAAGCAACGATTAGCGTTAATTTAATTGCAGAGAGAGTGATATTTGCTTGTCAAGAAAGTTTGAAGGCTTATCATAAACTTAGGTTGAAGGGAAAGGGAACCAGAGACTACCATTACCTAATTAGTGTTCCCAGAATGTTTGTTGGAGAAAAGTATTGTCCGACAAGAAAATACTCCATAAGCTTCGGATTAAACAAAGATAACGGACACCAGCTGGTAGTAATTGATTTGGACGATAGGAAAGACTTGCTTGCAGGAAAGAAAACTGGCCCGAGTAATATTATCTAGATTATACTATTTTATTATCATGATAATACTAATGTACCCGTTTGTTTTTTGTCTCAAAAACTAATAACTAAGTTAATTACATGGCTTTTTGGTTCATTTTTGGCGTGGTGCCTAACTTTTTTTTGAAATATTTGACGATTAGAATAGAGTCTTTTTGGTTATGGTCGAATTACCATAATATTATGGTGTTTGCACCATAGATTACTAAAGTTTAGAATTGTTAATTCTAGTATTACCAAAATTCGCTTAGGGGGCAGGGAGGAGTTTTTTTATTGTTTCGTTGAAGGGTTGTTGGAAATTGGTTTTTGATAGGATTGATTCAATTTGTGTTTGATTTATGCCTACTTCGAATAGGTCTTTGATGTCTTGTTTGTCTTTTTCTATTTTGAAGTCTTTTCTTTTGAGCCATTGTTTATTGGCGAAGTTTTTGAGTTTGGCTTTATCATATTCTCTGTCAAGCAAGGCTTTGGTTTTTAGAATCATTAATAATTCTTTTGTAGGGACAAGTATTTCTGTCCCATTGAGTTTTGCTTTTTCATTAAACTCGTAGCATAGTTCCCATGGTATTGAAATATTTTTGTTGCTATGTAAAGTGTTTGGTTCATCTACAAGCATTAGGTCGAAGATTATGCTTTCTAAGATTATTCCTTTGTACTCGTGCTTTGTTGTTTCAAGTTCAAATGTAATGTTCCCGTGCAGGTCTTCATCTTTTTTGAATTTTCTTTCAGCAAAAAATGGTTTTAGTAATTCAATATCTTTTTTTGTTTTAAGTAGCACATCAACGTCTACTGATTTTTGTTTTTTTGTATAAGCGAACACTGCCCACCCTCCAAGAATTACGGGTTCGTAGGATAAGACTTTTCTTGCAAAGGGCAGGAATTCTTCTAAATATTTTTTTGATTGGTCGGGCACTTCCATTTATTTCACTTTTCCAATTATTTTGTCTGCTAAGAATGCTTTGTTATCACAGTATAGATCTATTATTGTTCGGGTTGCATTTGTGTAATTAAATTCCTTAGAAGATATTATTTCCTTTTTTGTTAGTTCGGGCTTGGCTTGAAAAATTACTAATTCTGTTGTTTTTCCTGGAGAAAAGAAGGATTTTTTTATTTTTGTCAGAGTTTTGTTTGTTGCATAAATGCATATTCGATTTGATTCATAATAATTAGTATATTGATTAAGCGCAGTGTCAAGGCAGAAGATTGTTTCTTTTGGTAGGCGAGAGATAAGGTCTTTTTTTGTTAAGGAAGTGTTTATTTTTAGCAAGATGTTTTTGTTTATTGGTTTTAGAAAAGCGATTAGTTCTAGTAATCCTTTTTCGTCGGATAGACTGTATTGGTTGTCTTGTTTTTTTATGAATTCTTTTTCTAGTAGGATGTTAATTGTGTCGTTTACTATGCTCATGCCTGTTTTGAGTTCTTTTTTTAGCCCGTATTGGGTAAATTGTTTTTTTTCAAGGATTAATTCCAGTATTTGGAAACGTTTTTTTGACACTAGGTTTATCATAAATGAACACCTATCCGTATTTATGGATATATCCATATTTGTGGTTTTATGTCTTTTTAAATTAATGTTTTTGACTAGCATTTGCTGTTTCACCCCCTGTGTTTTGTTTTATTTTTTGTGCGATTATTTTGATTGCTTCTGTTTGGGCTTGTTCGGGGGTGATTTTTTGTTCGGTGATTAGTTTGAGTGCTTCGGTGAATACTTGTTGGCTTATGTCTCGGTCTTGTTGGAGGAGTTGGTTTTCTTGTTTTATTTTTAGTGCTCCTTGGATTGTTAGTGGGTTGTAGCAGTTTTGGCAGGTGTTTTGTCCGTAGGGGTTGGTTTCTCCGCAGATTTGGCAACGGGTTAGTTCTTGTTCGTGGTTTTCTGGTCTTTTTATTCCGTATACTTTTTCTAGTAGTGCGTTTTGTACTTGTGCTCCGCTTAGGTGGATGTAGGTTCTTACTTGTTTTGATCCGATTTCCCAACCGAATATCATGCATAGTTGTGTTTCGCTGAGTCCTTTTGAAGCAAGGTAGGAGGCTCTTGAGTGTCTGAATAAGTATGCGTGTACTCGTTTGTTTATTCCTGCTCGGATTGCTGTTCTTTTTACTGTTTTGCTTATTGCTCCGTGTGAGAGGGGTTTGCCTTTTTCTTTTCCGCTCATTATGAATAGTGGTTGGTCTTGGTTTGCTAGTGCGCGAGTTTTTATGTATTCTTTTAGGTCGCGAACTGATTCTAGTAGGAGGATTTGTCTTTCGCCTACTTTTCCAAATAGTGTTACTTTTGCGTCTCCTTTGTCGAATTGGATGCTGTTTAGTTTTAGGTTTATTGCTTCTCCTACTCTGCATCCGCTTTCCCAAAGAAAGTGAAATAGTGCTCTGTCGCGTGTGTTGTCTGTTGCGTTGATTAGGGTTTGTGCTTCTTCGGGGGTTAGTAGTTGGCTTGGTAGTTTTAAGTGTTTTTTTCCTAAACCGGTTTTTATTTTTCTTGTGCGGTCGGATGGTTCTTCGTTTCCATTTAACCATTTGTCCAAGCTTTTTAGTTTTTTTAAATAGTCACTTTTTGTTACTGCGCTAATGTTCATTTCGTTTATTTTTGTTACTAATCCTTTTGTGTTTTCTGAGCCAAGGATATCTTCTTTTGTTGCTGTTTGGAAATCTTTTCCAAGCATTTCAAGTAGTCTTCCCATTACTCCTAGAACTAAACTAATTCTGCTTAATGCAATGTTTTCGTTTGTCATGTGTCTGTAATATTGTTTGAGTAGTTTGCGATTGTTTTCTGTTAAATTCATTGGTCCCGCTACGGGGTGTTTTGATTTGCGTTTGTTGTACCCAAATTCTTTTGGGTCAAGTCTTTGCAAAACCATTTCTAAATTGTGTTGATAATAAGCCTTCAAATGTTCTCTTTCCATAACCAAAATCCCACTTCCTTTCTTTTTAAAGAAAACTGGGCTCTTTTGGTGTAAATTGACTTTTAGTGAAATACCCCCGCCGTGCATTTAAAAAAAATTCTAATACCCCAAATTTATAAAAAAACACTATAAATTATTTATGAAACAAACAAGTTAAAAAGATATTTAAA
>CAZIEL010000115.1:0-3679 GCA_964538165.1 uncultured archaeon
ATTCAAGAGAGGATATTCAAAATTATTTGACTAAAATCGGTTTTAAAATTATTCATTTTCAAGAACAACCTTACCCTGAAAGTGATGGTTCCATAACAACAGATCTTGTTTTTATTGCAGAAAAATAATATTTTTACTCGATTTTTTTGTTTCAATGTTTTACCATTAATATTTTAAAGTTCTTAATCTTATATCTTTCAAGAAATAGGAGGAATATTTCATGAGAAAAGTATTTTTACTGCTTGCCATAGCTTTGGTGTTCAGCATAGTTTTTGCTGAATCTGCTGTGGGTGAAGCAAAGTATGAAAGGTTAGTTTGCGAATCAAACTTTGCAAAAGCTAATGTTGACAATGTTGTTGAAGTTGTTCCATCTGCTTCAATTATATTAACACCAATGGTTGATTCTATTGATGAAGACCTAATCAGCATTGCTGATTATGTGAGTGAAATGAGTGATTCAAACAAAATGGCTCAAGATGGATTAAATATAATGATTATGGAAGTTAGCCAGTCCATAAGATCTTTAAATCAAGAGACTCAGACTCAAGTAAGAGATGGTCTAAGAGCAATGGATAATAATTTGAGAAGAGAAACAATGCCTTTACTAAAAACAGATTTTGATGAGTTAAAAACAGAATTTGTTGAATGTAAAATTGAGGCATTAAAAAAACTTTCCTTAGCAAAAGTTGAGGGACTAAATCAAATAATTGCTGCTTGGGAAGAAAGAATGGCTCTATTTCAATCAAAAGGCCTTGATATAACTGCGATGGAAGCAATTGTTGTTGAAGCAGAAGCCCAAGTAATTGATCCACTTAATACTGCAATTGAAGCCGAGGATACAAATGCTTCAAGAAATTATTGCTTGTTTAATGGATGTGATATTGTGAATTTTCACTTTGCGGCAAAAATGGAGGCTGCAAAATTAGAAGCAATAATATCTAAAATTGACTCAAATACAACTGACGCAAATATTTTGGCAATTACTGCACAAGCACAAATAAAAGTTGATGAGGCACAAGAAGAAATAGAACAACTTGGAAACAATAAGTTCCCAAATGGCGAAAATTCTATTTGGCAAAAATTGAATTCGGCAGCAAATGATATTGGCCAGGTTTTGAAACCAATTGACTCTAATGTTCCAAAACCACCAGTTACAATGCCTCCTGAACCAAATAATCCAAATGTTCCAGACATAAATGAAGGAAGTGGTGTACAATGAAAAAATTAATAATAACAATAGTAATGGTGATATTAGTAATGTTTTTTTTAGGGTGTACTAAAGATCAGCCAAATAACCCTATTCCTGATGATAAATCTGTAAACAATGGAAATCCAGTAGTGGATGTTAACACTCCAACTGTAATTCCGCCGATTACACAACCACCAGTGAATCCCACTCCTAATCCAGCTGATAATCCCACTAATAATCCAGTAAATAATCAACCATTAAATCAGATTGATATTGGATTAAGTGAAGAAGATTTGGCAGTAAATCAAGTATCAAGCGATGATATCACAGCAACTGATACACCTGATAATATTCCTAGTGAACCAAATTAAGGTTCGCTAGGTTTTCTTTTTTTTCAAAAAAAAAAAATTGGTTTAATTGAAGTTATTTATTTATTCTCCTATTTCGACTCTTAAGATCGTTAAACATTTCTTTTAGTCCTTCTCGCATAGTTGTTTTTGGAGACCAAAATAACTCCTTTTGAGCAAGAGTAGTATCAAGAACTATGTCTCTAACTTCTCCCTTGATTGCGTCTATGTGTTTTGCTTCTCCAGCATAACCAGAAATTTCTTTTAGTTCGGTATATATTTGATTAACACTAACTTGGGTTCCATTGGCTAAATTAAATAATTTATGAAATGGTTGCTTATCCATTGAGGCAACAATAAACCTAGCTAAATCAATTACATAAAGAAAGTCTCTAGTTTGTTCACCATCCCCAAAAATGATTGGCTGTTGGTTATTAATCATCATTTCAGAAAAAATTGCTGTAACTCTCTTGCATTTTGGATCATCTCTTGGCCCATAAACATTTCCAAAACAAAAAATTAAGTAATCAAATCCATAAAGATCACTATACATTTTTACATAGTGTTCTGAGGTGTGCTTTGATATTCCATATGGTGAAGAAGGATTAATATCATGTTTTTCATCAACAGGCAAATATTTTGGGTCTCCATATCTTGCCCCGCCAGTAGAAGTGTAAATAATTTTCTTAACAAAATTATTCTTACACGCCTCAAGCACATTTATTGTCCCAATAATATTGGTTATTGCATCAAAAACTGGTTCTTCAAGAGATTTTCTAAGCATTACTTGGGCAGCGGTATGGATTACAATTTCTGGTTTCTCTTTTTCAAAAACTACATTAAGCTCTTTTCCATTTGTAATATCGGCTATGATTAAATTAGCTTTTGGGTTAAGTCTCTCTTTTTTTCCTGTACTCAAATTATCTATTACGACAACAGTAAAATCTTTATTGATAAGTTCATCAACAATATGACTCCCAATAAAACCGCATCCGCCAGTAACTAAAATTTTCATAAATTCACCTTCAATTAATACAAATTATAAGTTAATTTTGGTTTAAGTACCTTATAGTACAAAATTATACAATCAGTCTTATGATTATGAATCCAAGTATAAAAGAAATTATGTTACACAATATTGAAATAACAAGTACTTTTTTTATTGATAATTTTAAAATAAAATAATAAATAATTGTCTCTGCGATTATTGCCAAAATTTCTCCAATGAGTACATACCAAAAAGAACTTTGAATTATTATGGGGAATATAAACCACAAATAGGGCAACGTACTAAAAGAAGCAATAAATCCGGCAAAGACCAATTCCTTGTTTTTAATTTGTTTCTCTTTTAGTTTAAACAATTTCCGAATTATTACAAATAATGTTATTGTTTCAAGAATAACTGTTATGATTAATGCGAGAAGAAAATGTTGTTCATAAATCATTCAAAACAACCTAACAAGTCATTCCAAAAATTGATCTAAAAAAACAAATAATTGAATCAATAATAGTTGGTTCTTTTATCTTATCAATTAAAATTGGGTCTTTTGGTTCAACAAAACTTGTATTAGAATCCTCGTCAAATATTTCAACTTTCTTATCAATTCCGTTTGAATATTCTGTTTCTTTTCTAGTTTTAGTTAAAATTATTTGATTAAAGTTAATTTCTTTAATTGAATAAATTACTTTCTCTGAAATTATTGGATTTGCATCCACTACGTACCCCCCAAAAGGAGCCAATTCAACATTTGTGCTAATTGCGGCGGATAAATCAATATCAGAATATTGCATGTCATTTATTTTTTGTTCAATTTCTGGCAAATTAATACTCTCAGTAGTTATTGCCATAAGTTTGTAAGAATTATACTTATATCCTTGTTCAAGACAGGTGTTTGGAGTTGCAATGCTTAAATATCTTATTTCTGAGTCATTTCCAAGGGTTCCAACATTAAAAAAAGTATAAGTGTTATAATCAGTCATATTTGAAAGTTTAATACACTTATCCACATAATGAGTTCCAGGTTCAATTAAATCCGCTGAAACAAATAATCCACATAACCCTATTACAACAAATATTACGACTAAATGGATTCCTTTCATAGTTTAATATGTATTCCCATATTTATAATACTAATCTCTTGGT
>CAZIEL010000116.1:0-3651 GCA_964538165.1 uncultured archaeon
TTTTGTCCCAGAGTCCCAAAAAATAGACCCTTTATATACTTTTGTCCCAGAGTCGTCTTAATAATCAAAAAGGCTTTTTTTGGCAAAGAAGGTATTTGAATGTTTTAAGTGAGAGTATGTTTTATTAAGAATAAAAACGATTTTTGGCTTGTAAAAAAGAAAAAATAGATTAATGATTGAAAACAAAGTTATGCTTCAATCATTTTCTTCATATCTACACTCTTTAGTGTAACTTGTAAAGATCCAGCAGCTCTTCCTGAGAGAATCTCTCCACTAATTGGAGTAAAACCAGAACTACTAATAAGGGCATTCATTTTAATTCTAACTTCTTTTCCTTTAAACTCAACCTTACCGCTTAAAGCATTAACTTCAAACTCTTTTTTGTAATTAATTTTCTCAACACTGCCTTTTTGTCCATGAGAAATAATGTTAAAATCCTTAATAGCTCCTTTGCCAGCAGCAAGAAAACCATATCCTATGTTGTTTTCTTTAATGAAAGCTTCAAGTGACGAGAAGATATCTTCACCGTCATCCAAAATCAAAGTATAAGTATTCCCCATTGCAAAACCACCAAGTTCTCTTAATAGCTAAATTACCTAAACAACTATTTAAATAACTTGACCTTAAGTGCAATATTATTGCTCAAAACGCCAAAACTCACTCTTTTGCTTTGATGGAATGGTAACGTTTTACTCTTAAGTGACTCAATTTCCATTCATTGGGTAATAGCCCTGCTTTAAGACACAAATGAGAAAGAAATTCTTCTTTTGAATTAATTTCGTCCCAAACAGAAGGCAAAAAAGTTGCAGAATTATATCCTTTTGAAATAATTAACCCGTCTTTGCCTTTAACTATTTTTTTTAATAAATCACTCGAGTCAGAATATTCTAAATCTATTGGATTTGTTAAAATAGAAACCTCAATTGTTATTGAATTAAATTCGGTTCCATTTAGTGGATTAAATCTCGGATCAGAAAATGCTGCCAAACGTGCATTTTCAATGATATCTTTGTAAAGGGGTTGAATTGCAGTGATGTGTCCAATACAACCACGCAGATTTTTGTTAATCATAAGGGTTACAAAACAAGCTTTTTTTTCTAAAAACTTTTTTGAAAGAGAACTAACTTCTTTTTCGGGTAACTGTAGTAAACCTCTATTTTTTAAAGAAAAATTAATTGATTTTTTTGCCAAGTTAACACAAAACTCTTTTTCTGAATCACTTAACTCAAATTCTTCTTTTACATTCATAAAAATCATTTGCCATAAAAGTTTATTCAACAAAAGCAATTGAAGTGTACCCAACAACGTTATTTTTGTCGCTAGCAGTATCTTTGGAATTTCTATAATCTAATAAAATTGGTTTCCAATTATATTTTTTTGCGAGAACAATTAGTGCGGCAATACCAATTTTTCCACAAGCGTCTCCAATTTTTAGAAAATTGTCATAATCTAATTTCAAAATCGCTTCAATTGTTTTGTTATCAACTTTTTTCGCAACATCATAATTCAAATAATGACTAAGATCAGAACTTGCAATCAAAACTGAATCTTCGTCCATTTCATTATTTATAATGTCAGCAAGTTCTTTTGCATCCATTTCTCCATACAAAATTGGAGTAAATTTGAATTCTTTTAGAACAAATTGTAGGAAAGGAAGTTGAACTTCAAGACAATGCTCTTTGTCATTTTTAATAATTGGTAAATCTGCAGAAGTAACTTTTGTACACTTAATTGGGGTTTCCCAATCTTCAGCAAATGAGTATGCGTCCTGTAAATATATGTGATGAGTTGGGCCAAAAAGAATTATCTTTTTTGGAAGAGTGCTCAAAAGGGCGTTGTAACTAAAAGCCGCGATTGGTCCAGAATAAATATATCCTGCATGCGGAACAATAAGTGCTCTTAACTTGCCTTTAAATTTGTTTGATTTATTTTCCGAAAGAAGTTGTTGAAGGGTGGTTGTTAAATCTTTTTTTGAAGCGGGATAAAAAGAACCCGCATAAACTGGGTGACGGACGTTATTTTTAGTTAAGTTTAATTTTTTCATTAAAAAACCCCTTTAATTTTTTCTCCGCAATTCTTGCAAGTAGTAATTTTGTTTTCTTTATGCAATCCAATTATTTCGGTGTTATACCCGTTTCTTTTAATTAAAAGATTTTTACATTTTGGACAAAAAGTGGATTCAAAATTTGTTTCCCTAATATTTCCTGCATAAATATATTTTAACCCCGCATCTTTTCCTATATTAATTGCATTGATTATTTCCTTAGTTGAAGTGGGCGAAATATTTGTCATTTTGTGCATTGGAAAAAAAGCACTAGTGTGCCAAGGAATATTTTTGTCAATTGAAGAAATAAATTCAGCAATTTGTTTTACTTCTTCTTTTGAATTATTTTTTCCCGGAATCAAAAGTGTGGTGAGTTCTAACCAGATTCCTGCTTTGTGAAATGATTTAATTGAAGAAAGGACATTCTCAAGTTCTGCTCCGCAAATTTGTTTATAAAAATTTTCATTAAATGATTTTAAATCAATGTTAATTGCGTCAAGTCTTTGCTTTTTTTTTGTGAGTTCTTTTAATTGTTCGTCACTACAATACCCATTACTCACATAAATTGTTCCAACTTTTTTTTCCTTAGCAATCTTAAAAGCTTCAAGATTATACTCAACACTAACCACTGGCTCATTGTAAGTAATTGCAATACTTTTTGCTTCTTCTTCAATAGCAAGATTTACAAAAGCTTTTGGAGAAACTTCCTTAATTCCAATTAATGATTTTTCTGCAGAGTATCCTTTACAAAAACTAATGTCAAAGTTTTGGCAAAAATCGCATTTAAAATTGCATCCAAAAAAACCAATACTCATGGTTTTACTTCCTGGCAAATAATGGTAAAGAGGTTTTTTTTCAATTGGATCTAGGTGAAGTGAACAAGGTTTTGAATGAGTAATTAATTTTATTTTTCCTTTTTCATTTTTTCTTGCTCCGCATAAACCAAAACCTTTTTCGGGAATGGAACAGTAGTGCTTACAAGCATAACACTTAATGATTCCTTTTCCAGATTTTTTAAAAAAAGAGTTTGGCATGAAGTTATTAGAGTAAAAATGATTAAAAGAATAGTGGGCAGAAAAAGACTGCCCTAAAAAGAATACTTTTTTTTATGCTTCCCACGGAGCTTTTTCATTAGATTCAGAAATGTGTTTTGATCGAGTATATTGCGATTCAAGTGAACGCATCTTTCTTCGCAAATCATCAGCCTGACTATTAGCTTCTGCAATGTCATCTCTTAATGACTCTTCTTCATTAGAACTAAGGAGATTAAGTTTTTTTCTTCTCTCAAGATTTTTTACTAAATTATCTCTAACTCTAACTGCTTTATCATATTGGTATTTTAATTCATCAACTTCAGCCTTCATGTCCATGGGAACACCTTAACCTATCTATACACTAAAACTCTTTAAAAAATCCACTCATTAAGCAAAAATAACAAAAAACAAGTTCTTGTTAAATATTTAAGTGGTTATTTTTTCATTTATACTATATATCTATGATAATAGTAAGCACTTTTGGTGAATTAAACATTTTGTAATGCCCCCTTAAGAAAAGACTCTGGGACAAAACCTCTTTTTAAGTCGGGTGCAAAATTGTTGTGATGTAGT
>CAZIEL010000117.1:0-3644 GCA_964538165.1 uncultured archaeon
GAAGATAAGTAAAAGTGATAGTAATTGGCGTAAATACAAAATAAAAAATATAAAGATTTGGAATTGCGAGAATTATCAGAATTAAGTATCTTATAAAAATACTAAGATAATCTTTAAGATTTTTCTTCATTAAGCCATAAGTGGAAATGTATTTAAATAATTTGAGTTTTATAAGATTATGCAAAATAAAAAACTGGTTTTTTTGGGAATTTTTCTTATGGCAATTACATTTTTGTGTTTTTATTTTAATCCGTTAATCTCTGCTGCTTTTTCTTCAATGAAAAACAACTTTCTTAACGAGATTTTTGCAGGAATAACTTTTGTAAGTTCGGAGATAATTATTTTCTTTTTCCTAACAAGTATTTTTTTGTGGAAAGAGCACAAAAGAAAATGGGTTTTTCCATTATGGTTAACCCTTGGATTTTCTGCTCTTGTTAGTTTTTTGTTAAAAATTATTGTACAAAAGCAAAGGCCTTTTCAAACAGGAATTGCTTCAATATCACCTTTTCTTGAAAGTGCAAGTTATTATACTTGGAATTTTTCATTTCCGTCCTTTCAATCAATGCTTGGATTTTGTGCTGTTCCAATACTTTCAAAAGAATTCCCAAAATTAAAATTCTTCTGGGTCTGCTTTGCAATTTTAATTGCCTTATCACGGGTTTATTTTGGACTGCACTTTTTTAGTGATGTGCTTATCGGAGGAATAATTGGATACCTAATAGGAACTATTGTAATTGAACTCGAAAAGAAATATTCTTTTGGGGAAAAAATATACAAAAATTTTTTAGATAAATTTTAGACGATATCTTCTCTTTTTTTAAAAACTATGATTTAACATTTGTCTGAATGCCTCGCAGAAGAATATGCAGTATCTAACGCCTCTAAATACTTTTTTTGAGCGCTTTTCAACAGGACATTATGTTTTATCTGCTTTTTAAGGAGTGCATAATATTTTTTAAAGTTTTTTTCGCTTAATCTTAAATTTAATTCAGGAACAAATTCAATTAATTTTTCAACTGGATAGTTTTGATAAGCTACTTCTACAACTTTCTTGTCAATGTTCGTGCTTTCATTTAATAATTCAAAATTTCCCAAATCAATAATTGCTTTTTCTAAATTACTCATTTTAATAAGAATTGGCTTATTTTTTTGAAGCTTTAACTGCTACAATTATTATAAGAACAATCAAAACAACATTTAAGGCTCCGAGCGCCCACAAATACCAGTTTCCCTCTTGTCCTGAAATTACTTTGCCTGTTATTTTGTTAAAGAAACCTGGCTCTTTTGTTATTTCAACTTGAACTGGTTGAGTTATCTCTAATTTTCCATCTGCCATAATTTCTACATTAAATAATTGACTTCCTGAAACACCCTTAAGCACATCAAATATAAATACAACTTCTGTTGATTCTCCTGCGCCAAGTGTAAAAGTTGTTTTATCAATCTGAGCAGAACTCGCCCAAGTAGTATATGCTGCTGCATTTATTGCATAAACTTTTGATTTTGTATCTGTATTCTTTATTAATGCTTTTACTGTTAATGGCTGCCCTGCAATTGCTTCTGACGCAAGTGAAGCTGAAATTGAAACCTTTGGTATTACAACACAATTTCCTTCAACTTTAAATGGCACACGAAACTCTGCATAATCATCATCATAATCGTTCTGAAAAACTTCTTCATCTTCATCATATACTTGAAATACTAGTGTATACCATTTTCCATCTTCTGCATTTCGTGGTATTTGAAATTCAAATGATAATTCTTGCTTTTCAAAAGCATCTATATCTCCAACATCTACATCTTCTAATATGCCTAAGACTTTTCCTTTATCATATACATACACTGAAATTTCTTCCTGATCATCATCTCCAATATTCCAAACATCTGCTACAACCTGAACAATTGCCCCACAAGATGTTGCACCGATTAATTGGATTGAATCAAGTATAACAAAATCGCTTTCGACTATTATATTTACATTATCTGAAGCATATGTGCATGTTTTATTCCCGTCAAATTCCTCATCTTCGCCTGTAGCCCATACATAAAATACATAATCTCCATCATCTAATTTATCAACACGCTTATCTAATTTAAATGAAATTGTAACGGTCTTATCATCCCCATCTTTAAGCTTAAAATCATCTTCTTCACCATCAATAATCCATTTTTCTGTTTCTTTATTATATAATCCCCAATTAAGCACGATTTTCTTAATATCATCATTTCCGTCATTTTGAACATCAACATCAACGCTTATTTCATCAAGTGGAAACCACTCCCAATCATCACCAAATCCATTTTCAACAGAAACATCGTCAATATCAATTTTAAGATTTCCATTGTCGCCAGTTGTCTTGCATTTTGTAAGGTCGTCTGGCTCTGTAACTGAAGATTCTGTTACTGTGATTGAAATTGGAAGGTTATAACTTACTGAAGAAGCGTATGTTCCTGTTAGAGTTAAATTTCCAGTATATGTACCTGTTGCCTGATCACTTGGTACATTAATTAATAAAGACATTGAAGAACTTGTATCACTCTGATTCAAAGAAGTAATTGCACCAGTTATAGTACTCGTTGAATTAAATGAATATGAATTGTAAGATAGAGTAATTGGTACATTAAAGGTGATACCTGTTAAATTTCCATACCCACTCTCTTTTACTGAGAAAGATACAGTAACTGAATTTCCTTGTTGGACAGTGCTATCATTATTTGTTACGCTAACAAAATCTACACTCGCACTTGCAAATCCTACTAAGAAAAGTAGTGCAAAAAAACTTAAGGCTAACAATAAACTTGATTTGCTTTTCATCTTAATCGTCATTCGAGAGTTACTAAGGTTTATAAACATTTGTATTGTCAAAAATATAAGTTTTAACATAAGATTTATATATTTGAAAACTTACTTATCATCGTCAAATTTCAGAAAAAAATTTTTGAAATATGAAAACTAAAAAAGCCAAGCAAAAAATGACAATCAAATCAAAAGAGAATTTAATAGGCGCATGGGCTTTTTTAATTGGAGTAATTCTAGCAGTATTTATTGGACTTGGAACATCTTCTCTTTTGTCTTTTTCAAATATCTCAAAATATAGCTCGCAGATTTATGCTATTCTTGTTATTCTTGGGCTTGTTATAGGGTTTTTTATAAGAATAACTGACAAAGACTCCCAAACTTTCCTAGTCACAGGCGCTATTTTAATTATTGCTAGTAAATTTGGGATGGAAAGCGTGACAGGTTCGTTGATAGGGATTGGAATTACAGACATGGTTTCTTCCACATTTGCAGCACTTCTAGTGCTTTTTGTCCCTGCTACAATCATTGTTGCTCTAAAAACAGTGTTTGGATTAGCTAATATATAATTTTAAAGGAACTTATTATAAATAGTACATCCAAGCCCGCAAAAAGCCAATTGCTCATTTGATATAAATTCACATTGAGAATTAACAATGGATTATTAAAACAAATTTGCTTTGCTTAAAAAATAATAGTTCAATTTGCTTATTGAATAAAATTGCCAAGATTGATAGAAATACCAGATTAAATTTTCTTAGAATGCTTTTTAAATAAACCCTAGTTACTAACAAAAAATAGATACTAAAACTTATAAAAATCAACTAAGACTATTTATATTAATAAT
>CAZIEL010000118.1:0-3628 GCA_964538165.1 uncultured archaeon
TGTTTTTTTCTTACTTTATTAGAGTTTTTCTGTTTAAAAGAGTTACTAGAAAGGCTTGGGGGCTCAATTTAACCCAAAACGCTTAATGATTTAAAAACACTTAGAATCTATTTTTTTACAGGTTTTGTTTGATGGAAGAAAAGGATAGAGTAAAAACAGGGATTCCTGGGTTTGATGAACTTGTTAATGGAGGGATCCCAAAGAACAATTTAGTAGTAATTAGTGGGGATCCAGGTTCAGGAAAAACTATTATGTGCATGAATTTTATTTATGCGGGCGCAAAAAAGTATGATGAGCCTGGAATTTTTATTTCTCTTGAAGAATCAAGAGATGATATTCTTAGTTCAGCAAATGAACTTGGAATGGATTTTATTGAGTTAGTTGGAAAAAAGAAAGTAGAGGTTATTGCTGTTGAACTTTATGATTTTGATAAGTTAAAGGATTTGATTGAAGATTCTATTCACAAGTTAGGTGCAAAAAGGCTAGTGATTGATCCGGGAGTTATTTTTAGATTGTACTTTAAAGAAGAACTTGAAGCAAGAAAACAAATTTTAGCTTTGGGCAAAATGATTAAAAAAAGCGGTTGTACGGCAATTATTACTAACGAGTCTTCTTATGGACAAGAAGGATTATTTGGGCTTGAAGAGTATGTTGCTGATGGAGTAGTTTTATTAAATCACAGAAAAATAAAGGATAAATTTTATAGAAGTGTTGCTGTTTTAAAGATGAGAAATTCAAAGATTAGTGAACAATCCCACCCAGTTGTTATTACTAAAAAAGGTCTTGAAGTTTTAGCAAAGCAAGAAGTGTATGAAGATTAATTTTTGTAAAAAAAGTGTCCTTTTGAAACGTTTAAATGTTCTTCTACTCTTAATCCTTGTGTGGTTTGATGGCAAAAAATAATCCGAGTGGGAAAATAAAAATTGGCCAAGAAGCCGAGGATATCGCCATAATGGAGCTTTTAGGTCCAAAAAGAGAGATTGATGTAAGATTACAAGAAGCTTTATCTGATTTAGGAGAAGCATATTCCTTAATATTACTCATGCCAAAAGATAGTTATGAATTAAGATTTTCAAGAATTATTAAAAGATTTTTAGATCAAGGAAATAAATGTATTTGTGTTACAGTAAACAAAAGTAGTAGTGATTTAGCAAAAATTTTGGACAAAGAAGGGCTTCCATCAAAGGAAATATTTTTCATTGATACAATTACTTTGATGATTGATGGAGAAAAAGCAAAAGATATTCAAGCAATGTACTTGGATTCTCCTAGCGAGCTAGTAGAATTAAGTGTTGCTATTGAAAAAACAATAAAAAAGATGAACGGACAAAAAATCGCTTTAATTATTGATTCAATTGCTACTCTTTTGGTTTATAACAATGAAACCGCGGTTGAAAAATTTACTCACGCACTATCACAAAAAATGTCGGATTGGAAAGTACAAGGAGTATTTTTAACTACAGATTCAACTAGTCAAAAAATAATTGATACTCTGTCACAATTTTGTGATAACGTTGCTTCTCTATAAAAATCTAAAAAATGGTTGCAAACAAAACCGACCGAAAGGTATTTAAAAACATATGAACTACTGTTCATATATCTGCTTTTAGTTTTAATTTCCAATTAAATTTAATTAAATAATTAGGGAGGTAAAAACATGCGTAAAAAAATAATCAAAACTCAAAAAGAACTAGCAACAGATCTCAATTGTGAAGAACTGTGTGTTCTCTCAAAAAAGAAGGATTATGTTGGAAGAGAAATTAACAGCAAAACAAGAACTGCTGTTTCTAAAGAACGAGAAAACAAAGTTTGCCCTGTTTGCTAAGATAATTAGTAAACCCAAAGACAAATATCGGCAAAACACTTGCCGATTCTTTATAATAAAAATTAAGGCATTTCTTTAATGCAAACCTTCTTTGAACTTTCAACAAATCAACAACAAGAAGTCAAAAAAGAATTTCAAAAAGAAGCACAATTAAAAGAGTGGAGAAAAATTTATACTAAAGTAAAAAGCAATGGGAAAAAATTTGCCCAACATAATGTGTCAAACGCCTTGGCCGGGATTCGAACCCGGGTCCCACCCGAACCGTAGCAATGTTGTCTCGCAAGTTTTCTACTCTTTGCGAAGCAAAGAGTAAATTCTTTCGCGAGCCTTAACAAGGCTCTGACAGGGGTAGATCCTAGACCACTGGACGACCAAGGCAGTCGTATTTTGATTCAAGCTTTGCTCGACTTTTCTAAAATAAGTTTGGAAGGGAAGTATTAAAAAGATTGTATTTGAGCCAAAAATCCAAGCAAGTTAGTATGTTAAATCTTGCTTTACAAGTGAATATTATGCTCAAAATAATTCAATTGAACGTAAAAGGATTTGACAATAACTTTTCGTACATTATTTTTGAAGATTTAAACAAATCAAGGGAATGTGTTGTAATTGACCCAACGGGAGAGAAAGAAATAATTGAAAACGCTTTAAAAGAAAATAATCTTTCTCCAAAAATAGTTTTACTTACTCATTTGCATCCTGATCACACTGAGCTCACTGAATATTTTGAGTCAAAGGGAGTCGAAATTTTTACTCCAAAACCAAAATCTTTTTGTGAAACCGATTTTTTAGAAAAAATTGGGTTAAAAATTAAAATAATTCATACCCCTGGGCACACTAAAGAAAGTGTTTGTTATCAAATTGGAGATAATTTGTTTTCGGGAGATACTTTGTTCGTTCGGGGGGTTGGAACTACTGCATATGGGGGAAACAACTCGGAGTTAGAAGAAACTCTTGCTTTTCTTTCAACTCTTAATCAAAAATTAAAGCTCTGGCCCGGGCACAATTATGGAGGAAATTCTTCAACACTAAAAGAAGCTTTAAATAATTCTCATTTAAAGCCTTCAAAAAAAATTCTTGAATTAATAAAGAAAAAGGTTGAAGAGTATAACAAAAAGTGTGTGCAACACAAAAAGTTTTGATGAAAAATAAACTAAATCCAGTTTGTTACTTTGTTTTTAAAAACATTTTTTGTTGCAACCAAAACCGCTCCAAGTATTATTGTAATTATTTGAAGGGCACTAAACATTAAAACAAATTCAAATGGAACCACCCCTAAAACAAATAAACTAATTGAGGCAATGGATAAAATTAGAACTTTTATTGGCGCGGATATTGTAATTGATTTTTTATAGCTTAATTTCTTTTTTAAAAATAATTTTCGCACAAAATACATTAGGGCACTATTTGCAATCCAAATAAAGGGAAGCAGGTAAACTATTTGCATACTTAGTGCACCAAATAATACTCCCCCAGTTACTGTCGCAATGCTTGGAATTAATGCTAAAATAAAAACTTTTTTTGAGTTTAGGGTAATTGCTGAATTTATTAAAAGTGCGTTCACAATTGACCCAACTATTAGTTGTTGGGTGAATATCATTGGAAAAACAAACAATGTTATTGCATAAAGTAAAATTGTTTTGTTTTCTAAAGTAAATAAGTTGAGTGGAATATATTTGTTTTCAAACTTATCAAGTTCTGCATCCATTACTTGACTTGATTTTTGTTATAATTAAGCTTTTTGTTTAAATGTATTTGCTAACTGATTGTTAATTTGTTTTCTATTTTGGCTTATTTTGCTCATTA